>JBNGDR010000014.1:0-16207 GCA_049975685.1 Anaerolineae bacterium | reverse complement strand
ATCACAGGCAGTCCTGCCGTGGACGTGAAAGGCATCGTTCCGCAAATCTTTGAGGGGCTCCCTATACACTGGCTGAGGGATAAAGCGCAGTCGATCTCCCTGGAAACGGGGGAGATCTGGCTGCTGGGCGTCCGCTGCACCACCAATCTCGATCGTGATGGGGCCACGCTCAAAGAACTCGCAGATTCAGTACCTGACGGCGCCCCGACGCTGCTCCTCTACCACTCGCCGGATATCATGCCCCAGGCCTCAGATCTGGGCATTGATCTATACCTGGCAGGACACACGCATGGCGGGCAGCTGCGGTTGCCCATCTTCGGTGCCATCTTCACCAGTTCACGGTGGGGCAAGCGCTACGAAATGGGACGCTATGAGGAGAAAGCCACCACACTTTATGTAAGCCGCGGCCTGGGGGTAGAAGGATTGGGGGCACCCCGAGCTCGTTTCCTGGCGCCGCCTGAGATCGTGCTTTGGGAAATTGGCCCCCGTTAATCCATCTCGGAGGTAGCCGGTGAAACACGTCGTCGGCGTCAGCTTGGGAAGCCGTACACGCGACAAACGCGTGGTCGTATCACTTCTCGGTGAACAGGTCATCATGGAACGCATCGGCACAGATGGGGACGTTGCAGAGGCGAAATCCCTCTATCAAGCGTTAGACGGCAAAGTGGACGCGTTGGGGGTCGGTGGTATCGATCTCTCCGTGGGAACCGACCGTCACATCTATCCTCTGGCGGCGGCGCGCAGGCTTGTGAGCAACGTACAACAGACGCCCGTGGTAGACGGGCGGGGCCTCAAAAGCACTCTCGAACGCGAAGCCATGCACCACGTGGAATCCCAGCTGGGTAATGTACTCCATCCGAAGCGGGCGTTGGTCAACGTAGCGCTGGATCGATACGGGATGGCACTGGGTATCGTAGAAGCGGGTTACGAGACGGTTTTCGGCGACCTCCAATTCGTGTTGGGGCTTCCCATACCCCTGCATAGACTGCGGAGCGTCGAAGTCATGGCGCGTCTATTAGCCCCCATTATTGGCCGTTTGGCCCCCCTCCATCTTCTCCATCCCATGGGCGAAAAACAGCACAAGACTGTGCCCCGTTTCGGGAACTGGTACCGCTGGGCCACTATCATCGCCGGGGATTGCGGGTATACGCAACGACACATGCCACCCACACTGGATGGCAAGACCATACTCACCAACACGACGACCGAAGAGGACGTAGCCCGTTTTCGGGAAATGGGTGTCCGTTATCTGATCACCACCACACCTCGCATTGACGGGCGCTCTTTTGGCACCAACGTGCTGGAGGCTGCTCTGGTTGCTGTGGTGGGCAAAGGCCGCCCCCTGAGCACGTCCGAGCTATCCGCCCTCGTTAAAGAACTGAATCTCCGTCCTCACATCGAGCGGCTCGACAAACCGACTCAACCTCCTGAGATACACTGAGATCAAATAAGACAAGGAGAAACCATGTACGCTATTCTCATCGCCGGAAGTGTCCCACCACCCGACGATCCCTTATATGAATATACACAGGGACGTCCCAAGGCCTTGTTGGAAATAGCGGATAAGCCTATGGCACAGTGGGTGGTGGATGCGTTAACAGGGGCGCAGCACGTCGAGGGGATCCTGACTGTGGGTCTGCGACGCGACGACGGCATAACCTCCCCCTTGATGGAAGACTTCCTGGCCGATCAAGGTAGCTTCCTGGCAAATCTCGTCGTCGCGGCCGAATACGTGCTGGAACATCATCCGGACATACGCCAGGTCCTGGTATGCGGCTCGGATATACCCCTCGCTACACCTCAAATGATCGACAGATTCATCGAACAATGTGATGACCCCGATGCGAAGATTCACATGGGTACGGTGAGACGAGAGTTGATGGAAGATCGTTTTCCCGGTTCAGAGCGTACCTACGTTCTCCTGGCAGATGGTGAGTTCGCGGCCGCCGATCTGCACGTGGTTGATCCCCGAGTAGCATACACCCACCAGGATCTCTGGGATGATCTTCTTAGGCTCCGCAAGGACCCCTTGAAACTGGCCTGGCGTCTGGGGGTAGGCCTGCTCGTCAAATTGCTTCTGGGCCGACTTAGCCTAGCCGAAGCCAGAAGCCGCATCGAGAGAAAGCTAGATCTGAAGGTGCGTCACGTTTCTGTTAACCACCCGGAGCTGGCCATGGACGTTGACAAGCCCTTCCAGCTCGAGATCTGCCGCCGTGCACTCACCGGCGTGGAAAACTGAGGAACAGAGTCAACCGGTCGGATTGGCATTTTTCGTTGACATAATGTCAAAATGTGGTATAAATAGCCGTGGAGAGTCCTGAGTTGACCGGGTGATCGCGTCTCACCCCGCCATGAGACGAGGAAAGTCTGGACTTCACAGGGTACGGCACCGGGTAACGCCCGGGCGGAGTGATCCGCGGATAGGGCCACAGAAACAGACCGCCAAGGCTCCTTGGGAGCCCGGTAAGGGTGAAAAGGTGGTGTAAGAGACCACCGGCGTAGCAGGTAACTGCTGCGGCCAGGTAACCCCTGCTGGAAGCAAGGCCAAGCAGGAGAGAAGACCGTGAGGTTGGGGAGCAACCCGTTCCCTCTCTGCAAAGAGCAATCTTCGGGTAGGCTGCTCGAGACGACGGGTGACCGTCGTCCAAGATAGATGATCACCGATCACAGAATCCGGCTTACAGGTCGACTCAGACTCTCTCTATATGCCTTGTCAAAGTCCGGTTATATGGTATAGTTATCAACTGTGTTTAGGCGGATCTTCCGCTCCCGACAAAGATGATCGGGGGCAAACCCATGGAAAGGAGGTATATCCGTCTTGGTTAAGAGAAACTACGAATTGATGTTCATTGTTGACCCCGAGTTGGATGATGATAGCACCACAGCACTCGTAGATCGAGTCAAGGGCTACATCGAAGAGGGTGAGGGCACCCTCATCAAAGTAGACGACTGGGGACTACGTCGTCTGGCCTACACCATTGAGAACAGGCGTGAGGGCCATTATTACCTCGTCCACTTCGCTATGCCCACTGAGAACGTCAAGGAACTGGAACGCAGATTGCTGCTCGCCGACGGGATTCTTCGAGAGCTCGTTGTTCGGCTGGAAGGCGAAGTCACAGAACCAGAGAAGACTGAAACCGCAAACGAAGAGTAGAGCGAGACAGGGAGACAAAGGTAGACCATGCCACGTGGACTCAACAAGGTCATGATTATCGGTTCCCTGGGTAGGGATCCCGAGATGCGGTTCACCGCAGAGGGACGACCGGTAGCTATCTTCAACGTCGCGACTGTGCGTCAACAGACAGGCGAAGGAGACCAGCAAATCGATTGGTTCCACGTGGTCGCCTGGGAAGATCTTGCAGAAAGATGCAAGAAATATCTGCATGAGAACTCTCAGGTCTACGTCGAAGGGCGTCTGCAAACCCGAAGTTGGGAGGGCCCTAACGGGCAACCCCATTATCGCACGGAGCTCGTGGCCCAGGATATCATCTTCCTGGAAGAGAATGGGGGCACCTACGCATCGGATAACTATCCAGAGACCCTCATGAACTACGAGCCAGACGATTCGCCCGTCTACTGACATGAGAGGGCGTCCTGACAATATTTGTCAAGGCTCCCCAAGCTGCCTGTCCAACTATGAGTGAATCCCATTAAGGCTGCAAGAAGCACGCCATTGCGAGTCATAAGCGGAATAATATCTTTACAGATCCTGAGGAGATAGAATAGTGAGTAACGGTAGGTATCGTCGTCGCAGGTATTCGCATCGTCGCAAGGTCTGCGAATTCTGCTCCGACCGAGACAAGAAGATCAACTACAAAGATGTGAGTACACTTCAACATTACGTGACAGATCGAGGCAAGATCAGACCCCGTCGCCAGACTGGCACCTGCGCGAAACACCAACGTCAGGTAGCAGCCGCCATCAAGCGCGCTCGACATGTGGCCCTCCTCCCCTTCGTAGCCGAGATTCGACACGGATAGAGTCGTAGTTTGGAATCTGGGCATAGGGGTTTTCCCTCCTATGCCCCTTTGTTTTGGAAAGTCCCACAAGGACGAGATTCCCTGACAACAGATCCGGTAACTGCAGATAGTTGGAAAACCATTGTGGACCCGTTCAGCTTTCCGGGCGCCAACGGGATCCTCTGGTTTATCATGAGAGGATTTAATGGCAAAGCGCAAACCTAAACCTAGCAAACGACCCATACGTAATCAACAATCCAGGCGTGAACGAGAGCAGAAACTTGAACGCATCTTGATCTGGGGTGCGGTGGCCCTGAGTGTCATCGTGGTTGGCCTCCTGGGTTACGGCATTGTTATGGAGTACTTCATCAAACCGAAAACCCCGGTCGCCAGGGTCGGCGAGACTGAGATCAATGCGCAAGAGTATCAGGCGCGGGTGCGCTACGAGCGCATCATGGCGCGCCTCCAGCTTGCGCAATACGATAGCTATCTGGCCCAGTTCGATCCCAACGATCCTAACACTCAAGCCATCGCCCAGCAGTTCCAGCAAGCCAAAGCGGGTCTGGAGAGCCAACTCTCGCCAGAGATGTATAAGCTCTTCGGTAACGATGTCCTGGATCGGATGGTTGAGGAAGAACTGGTACGCCAGGAGGCTGCCCGAAGAGGCCTTACTGTTGACGAGGAAGAGATCGATCGCCAGGTAGAGCAGATGATGGGATACGATCGAGATGCCACGCCCGTAGCTTCGGCCCCGGTCACAGACACACAGACATTGACAGAAACTGCGACGACCGCCGGAACCCAGGCTCCCATGACCCAAGACGAGTTTGAACAGATCTACCAGACCTTCAAGAACGGGTATTTGAGGGAGACCGGGCTATCCGAGGAAGACTTCCGGGACATCCTAGAGGCAAATCTGTTACGCACCGAGCTGCAGAATGCGATAGGTGAGGAGATGGAGACGGAGGTCGAGCAGGTGAAGATCACCTATTTGGCCACGGAGACGGAGGAAGCCGCCGAAGCGCTGAAAGCTCGCATCGAGGAAGGCGAAGAGGTCACAGCCCTTGTAGAAGAACTTGCAAGCGATGAGAGCGAACTCAGCCGGGGACAAACGCTTTCCTGGTATCCTCAAGACTATCTTACACAAAGTTTCGATCCCGGACTGGCGGTGGTAGCGTTCAACACACCCGTAGGTGAAGTTGCCGAGCCAGCAGCCAGCCAGGATGGTCTTTACTACCTGATCTACGTTGAAGGGCGCGAGGTTCGGCCACTGGATGAGTTTTTGCTGGAGCAGGAGCAGCAGCAGGAATACGTCAGATGGCTGACAGAACAACAGGATGAAAAGGTGGAGTACCTGGACTGGGAGTCGGTGACTCCTAAAACCCCCTGATCGTCTTCAGCTATACACAAGTAAAACAGGGCGACCGCTTGAGGGTCGCCCTGTTCTCATATCCACGTCAGGTCTGACGACGGGCCTCAATGACGTTGCGGATCTGCTCAATTTTCCGCAGTACGCGGTTAAGTTTGCTCAGGCTGGGAACTTCCAGGGTAATATAGATAGAAATGATATTGTAACGATCCCGCTTGCCGGTCTTCACCGAGATCATGTTGATATCCTCGTTAACCATCACACCGGAGATATCGTGAAGCAGACGCGATCGATCGTAAGCAGTTATGATAACCTGCACGGCGAAAGTCTCCTCCTGCAACCCCCAATCAAGCTCAATGACCCGCTCCCGCTCCTCGCGATCGAGGCGGAGTATATTGGGGCAATCGCTCCTATGAATGGTGACCCCCTTGCCACGAGTAACGTATCCAACAATCTCCTGACCAGGAAGCGGGTTACAACAGCGAGCAATGCGTGTCAATAATGTGCCGGCGCCGTGAATATCGACTCTGGCGGAGGTCTTCGGCGGCGGCGGGGGCGTCTCAACCCCTGTTTCTGCCAATTCCACCTGCTCCTCGAGCTGGCGACGGCGCATGACCTCCTCAATGCGATGAACGATGCGTTCAGTCTGCACATCCCCCACCCCCACCGCAGCGAAAAAATCATCCGGGTGCTGATAGCGTTTACCAAAGAAACTGGCGACCTCCTCAAGCTCCAGATCGAGGCTCAGTCGTTTAAGCTCACGCTCCACCATAGTCCGCCCCTGGGCCGAGTTCTCCTCACGGCTCTGTTTTCGGAACCACTGCCGGACTTTCTGACGTGCCCGACTGGTTCTAACGAAACCCAACTCCTCATTAAGCCAGTCACGGCTGGGTCCTCCCTTACGCCCCGTGATGATCTTGACCTGATCCCCGGTCTTTAAGTGATAATCCAAGGGCGTCCACTCCCCGTTGACTCTGGCACCACGGCAGCGGTGTCCCACCTCGGTATGAACATAGTAGGCAAAATCTATGGGTGTAGCGCCGACGGGTAAATCAATGACCTTTCCTTGAGGTGTGAAGACGTAGACTCGATCTTCAAACACATCGGTTCGCACAGTATCAATGAAGCCTCTGGCATCCTGGGTATCCAGAGTGAGCTCCTGGACACTCTGGCGAATCTGGGCGATATGTTCTGCCATCTTCATACTGACAGTTGTGTCCCTCTCTTTATAACGCCAGTGAGCCGCGACACCATACTCGGCGACATAATCCATCTCATGGGTGCGGATCTGAATCTCCAGGGCCCGACGATCCTCGGCGATGACCGCAGTGTGCAAGCTTTGATAACCGTTGGGTTTGGGGTTAGCGATATAATCGTCGAACTCGCCCGAGACCGGCGTCCAGAGATGGTGTACGATGCCCAGGACACGGTAGCATTCAGATTCCGTATCCACAATGATCCGATGGCCCTCGGCGTCATAGATCTGCTCAAAGGGAACCTGTTTACGATGCATCTTACGGTAGATGCTGTAGATGTGTTTAGGTCGTCCTTTGATATCCGCGGAGATCCCCTCCCGGGCCAGCGACTCTTCCAAGATCTCAACATGCTGTTTGACGCGCGCCCGGCGCTCATCTTTACGTGCCGCCAGGAGGTCGGCCAGCTCTTCGTACATCTTGGGGTTGAGACATCGAAAGGCCAGATCCTCGAGCTCTGCCTTCCAGTACCAGATTCCCAGGCGGTTCGCCAAAGGGGCGAAGATCTCCAGCGTCTCTTGAGCCATACGTTCCTGATTCTCGGGCGTAAGACCCTCCAAGGTACGCATATTGTGGAGACGATCGGCCAATTTGATGAAGATGATCCGCACGTCGTCCTCGGCCATGGCGATGAACATCTTACGAAGGCTTTCAAGCTCTCGAAGATCCCGATCTCGCTCTCTGTCTCCCGTCACACGCTCCTCAACATCCTCGAGCTTGGTGACGCCCTCAACGAGAGTTAGGACTTCCTGTCCGAACTGTTCGCGCAGTTCTTGCCTGGTCACCGAACGGTTGTCTTCCAGAACATCGTGCAGAAGTCCGGCTGCAATGACGGCAGGTTCGAAGGGAATCTCGGCAAGCAGGTAGGCTACGCTGAGTGGATGTTGGATGTAAGGCTCGTCACCTGACTTGCGCATTTGTCCTTGGTGAGCCTCCTCGGCGAAGGCGTAGGCGCGACGGACCAGAGCACGGGCATCCGTGCCCTGCGGGCCGGAGGGGAGAAGAGAGAGAATATCCTGCAGAGTCACACTCGGCATTCGCGTCACGCCACAACCTCCAGAGTACTATCGTAGGGTCATTCGAGAAGAAGTGATTTTTTGACAGACCCTAGGGGATTCGGATCCTATGAAGGTCAATGATCTGGTCCATCTCTACATCCAAGACAATACGCTGTCCGCCGTCCATGTAACTGGCAGGGACGGTACCCGCCGAAGTCACCACAAAGAGACGGTAACGCCCCGGAGGGACATTCGTGAAAAGGATATCACCTGTGGAACTCTCGGCACTGCTAACCTTCACCGCAGTTTCCGGGTCGACCTCAGCAATGAAGAAACCCTCAGATTCTGCCTCTTCATCGACAGGAACCAGGTAGATTCCATCACCGCCTAGAGGAGTTCCGAACATGGGATCCATGATAATAAGATTCCCGAAGACGGTCGCCATACCAGGTTCAGGAGCGGGCACCTCACGGGTTGGACTTTCAGTCGGTTCGGCAGTCTCCGGCGCGACACTCTCCTCAATGGGTGACTGTAGAGGGCTGACCTCTGGACTCACAGTACCGGGACCACACGCGGTAACCAGTGAGGCCAAGAAAAACACACCCAGAACAGAGAGACGAATTATTTGCTGTTTCATATTTCTACCTCCTGTAATCATTACAACGATTTAAGAAGTATATACCAAAACGCTAAAAGAACCACTGTTCATCGACAGACCACCACATACCAGGAATTACGTAGAAAACCAAAGACACGAAGTTGAGCAAGATCAAACCGGTGCCTAGTAACCGAATGCCAACACTCCACAGATTAACCGGCCTCAGAAGCTCACGCCAGCCCAACAGGATGAAGGTCACAACCGGAACAATAACAGGCAGAAGATATCGGCCCTGCGGTTGATAGTCCTGATAGTAGCTGGTATAGACAGCGGCCGCAAACAAGATCCCGATGGTGACGGCAAAGATAATAAGAGCCTGGAACGTGAGTTGCTTATCATCAAACGCGTGACGATTCCAACGCCGGATAATTCCCAGTAAAAGGCCCACAAACCCACCTATACAGAGCAGCGCCAATCCCCAATATATTGCAGGTGAAAACTCGACGCTCATGTAGCCAAACATACCCCAGAAACTTTTGAAGGTCATCACAAGCCAATTGGTATGCAGGAAGAAGTCAACCAGAGTGAAGCCCTGTTCAGCAAGGGACACCAGAAAGGGACGATCGGACATCCAGGCTTGCAGGAAGACCTCCTGACCGAAGATATCACCATATCGCAACCACTGCATCAAAAACCAGCTTCCAAAGACGAGAAGAGGAAGGGGCGCAGCCACGAGCATCCACTGCCAAAGAACCTTTGGACGTCGAAAAAGAGTCCATAACGCGCTCATCCCTACGAAGAGGGCGCTCGTCAACCAACCATGTTGTTTCATCATAGCAACAAACGATAGCGCCAGACCCAAGCCCAACGCATCTTTGAGGATAAAGCTGTCATCGATAAACATCTTCAATGCGAAGTACATAGCAGCGGTGGTAGCAGCAATGGTGGACGCATCTGGATTGTGATAGGCGCCGATAAAGGTGATCTGAGGAACCAGACTTACGAAAAGAGGAATACCCAGATGCAAAAACCCATCATCGAAAAGCAACACCGCAATACGATAGGCGAAATAGACCAGGCAAAGTAGTGAGAGCACCGAGAACAAACGGGCCGCCAGAACCTGATGGGCCAGGGAGAGCTCTGGAAGCACATGTATGAAAAGTCCGGGCAAAATATACGCACCCAGGGGAAAAAGTGCGTGCCAACCGTAGATACGATTGTTGATGGTGTCTTCAGCGCCGGGACGCACGCGAATATAAAGGTCCGCATCAGGGCCGAAAATGGGCACACGACCCGTCGCACCGATAAAGCGTGTAACCTCGAAATGATGAATCTCGTCCGGTGCACCGTCAGGAAAACCGGCAAAGGGAATTACCGCAACCCAGGCCAAACCATTAATTAGCGTAAATAACAAGAGTATGGTCAGTTTAGTCGACATCTTCTCCCGTATTCAACACAAGGACCACCGACAATCATACCAAAAACAAGGTCAGTGGCGCAAGTTGCGCCACTGACCTCCGTGAAAGTCGTTCAAAGTATATACTACTGAGACGGAAGCGCACCGCGAGACAGTGACGCATCCAGACCACTGACGTTGGCGTTAACCTCGTTCGAGATGGCTACGATGCGATTACCACTGAGCGATTCCACTTGCAGCGAACCCACGAAGTCACTACCACCCATGTACATGTATGTGTGGAGCTCGAGCTGGCCGTTGGCGGGAATGGTGGTATCGACGGAAGCAGGAGCCGCGGACGGGGAGTCAGCAGCAGCAACCCACGTCACACGGACGGACGCCTGGGTGTTATCCAGGTTCTGAACGAAGTTGTAGGCGTTCCAGCCCCAGTTGTTGTTGTGCTGTGAGGGGAAGATGATGGAGCCGGTGGAACCATCGTAGAAGCCGTTGTAGGACAAAGCACCCTTGGTGCTGCCATTAACCTCGTTGGTGATACCGGAGAGATAGGTCGTACCGGCGGGGCAGTTGGTGCAGGTAACCTTCAACGCACCCACGTAATCCGCGGTCCCCAGGTAATCCTGGGTCGCGATGGTGATAGAACCTCCGGCCGGAATAGTATCTGTCTGCTTGGGCTGACCCGTGAATTCGATGTCAACGTTGGCGGCCTGATCCCAGCTATTGAAGACGAAGTTCCAGGCATACCAACCGAAGTTGTTATTGTGCTGTGAGGGGAAGTTAACCTCGGTGCCGCCGTTGCCCGCGGCAATACCGTTGTAGGCGATGGTCATCGCGCCGTCACCGGAGTTCCACTCACGGGCCACAGCGACCACGTCGCTGCCGACGCTGGTGACAGTCGCGCCACCCACGAAGCCCTCGGCACCGCTCACGTTGTCCATGTTCGCGGCGTAATCGTAGGTATCGAAACGATGCACAGCACCAGGCTTAATCACCACGCTGGAGGGGGTGTAGTCCGCACCGCGATCAGAAGCGGTGAATGCCACGGTAACCGTCGCGTCACTGGAGCCCACGTTCTGAACGGAAATCTCCGTGAACCAGCCCCAGTCATCGGCGTGCACACTGGGAATGGAGACTTCGGTGGCGCCAGCATTCTCTCCAACGTAGGAGCTGCCCGCACCTGAATCATTGACGACGTTGGTGACCGCCGCGACCTGTCTGTCGCAGCTCACCACCATTGAGCCAGAGAAGGTGGAACCGAGCTCACTCGTATCATACACCGGAACCAACTTCGACGAATTCGCGGGAATCGTGAAGTTATTGATGGTGTGATAGGCAGCGGTGCCAGCCGCGTCCTCCTCGAAGAACTGGATCATACAGGTAGCCTCGGTGCCTTCCATGTTCTGGATGAAAGGCCATGAGGTCCACTGACCGGCCGGACCCTGAGCCCAGGCGCTGCTGGCAAGGGTCATAACCAGGAGAGTGGCAATAACGACAACTAGAACTCTACGATTCTTCATCTGAAACCTCCCTTAGAAATAGATAGTAAACAGTGATATGACCTGATTCGTACCTATTGTACCTAATAGTACCTCTAGATTCAATACTACTTTAGGGTAACTTGCCTAATCCGGCACGTTTGGACCCCCGCAGAGCCCGGATAGCATACCACAGAAGCCATCCACAGCCCCCCCACACAAACACAAAGAGGTAAAATAGTGCCCGGGTGGCTATTACGGCCTCTGAACTCTGTTCAAAGGGCATACCGAACCACACCAGCAAGCCCACCCAGGTGAGATCCAGAAATCCAATACCACCGACAACATTGAAAGGCAGCAATGCAATCAGCTGTAGCAAGGAAGCAGCAAAGATGAGCTCCAGGGCATCCAACGGCAGACCGAGCCCCCGAAACAGAAACAGGGGGACGAGACAATTCTCAGCCCAGATGATAAAGGAGATCCCGCCACCGATGAGAATACCCGAAGGCGATGCCATTTGGCGGAGCTGCTCAATAATATTCCGGCAGATCTCCCGCCAACGAAGAGGGAACGAGATCCGGGTTGCAAGTCGGGAGCGCCGGAGGACATTCATGATGACTCGGGCAAGGGACGTGCGTTCCATAACGAATACCAGGGCTATCCCTATACCAATGATAGCAACCGCAATCATCAAACCCAGAGGCTGAGTCTCATCCAGAGCGAAGGTCCAGAGCAAGAGGGTGCCGACGACCAGGACAGACAGATCTAGAATTCGGACCCCAATCAGGTTCGTAACGCTTTCCTCAACGGGCACATCCCATTTTCGCATGAAGTAAGGAAACGAAAATTCACCGAGTCTGAAGGGCAGCAAGGTGTTGAAGAAACTGGTAAGAATGGTAACAGGAAACAGTAAAGCCGCTTCCAGGCCGATGAAATGGCGGAAGCGTACTGTCCGCCAGACGTCCAGACTGCTGAACAGCAAGAACCCCCCCACCAACCAACGCCAGTCGGCCGAGTACAGAATTTTCCACACCTGGCGGATCTCGATCTTGGACAGTAATAAGGCGAAGAGCGCCAGTGGGACGACGAGCTGTATCGCCTGCCACAGTCGTCGAAGCCAGACTGAAGCGCGGAGACGATCGAGCCTTGCTTGCAGCGTCACAGGTTCAGAATTCACAGCAGATCTCAGTATCGAGGACAAGATTGGCAGAATGCTGGCGCACGTCCCTCACGGAACGCTCTTCGGAATTCGACGAAGGATTCACCGTTCCAAATATCACGGAAGGGTGTCTCAAAGACGTTGCCGAAATTAATAGTGGAGGGATCGGTGATGATACAACAAGGCGTCACATATCCTTCACGGGTGATGTAAGGTGAGACCCAGGGCGAAATACACCGCCGTCTATCCCTTTCGAAGCGAGAGAAGTTCTCCAAAATGAGATCCACACCCATCGTGGCTGCCTCATCGCGATATTGTTTCAACGTCTCAAAATCATCGCGGTCAATGAGATAATCCGCCAACCGCCCTCCATAATCCAGCATGTCCTGAACGGTAACGCGGTTCACGCCTACATCCAGAGCTATCTTGATAATATCGGGGATCTCGTCGATGTTGCGCTTCAACGCAACGGTACGCACTCCCAATTGGGGATGGGAAGAGCCCAGTTCGCGCTTCAAGGCCACCATCCGCTCAAGGTTATGAAGCACAGGCCGAAGCGTGTCTCCTCCCCGTATAGATTGGTAGGTATCCTCGGTGGCGCCATCAATGGAGACGGTAAGGACGTCTATACCACTCTCGATGAGAGAGCGCGCGCGTGTCTCGTTCAATAAGGTGCCGTTGGTGTTCAGTTCCACCGAAACCCCACGTTCCCGCGCGAAACCTATGGCATCAAAGATGGGATCCCAGAGCAGAGACTCCCCAATCCCCTGAGGGATCAGGCGACTGAGAGCCGGAAATTGCGTCATGATCCCCTTGAAATCGTCGAAGTCCATATCCAGATTCTCATAATTCTGGAACGTGTGGGGACACATAAAACAGCGCAGGTTACAACGCGTCGTCACCTCCACGAACAACAGTGGGGGCAGGAAAGGCGCACGTGCGGTCGACAGGTACGCCGATAGAGTAGAGCCCGCAAGATTAAGCCATCTGACACCTCGATGCCTTAGAGATCCTCCGGCTAGCTCCAGACCGAATCCAAACCGTCTCTTACGTTCCATGTTCACACCTCACGATACTTCACCTTTCTTCCAGGCATATACATCAGTCACCGCTCCCATGTCGAAGTAATTCAGGATTCTGTTGACGAGGGCCCGCGCCCAGCGGTAAGGAGCCTCCAACCACCCCTTGCGGCCTCCTGTCGCACTTTTATCTACCGTAGCCTTGACATCGGTCTGCGTCTTGCGTCCCAGAAGCCCGGCTAACACCTGATTGGGCAACCCCCACGAACGCACCTCACACAAAGAAAAGCCTGACTCCTTGATAAGAGCTGCCAACGTTCGAGTCTGGAAGTAGTACAGGTGGGCCGGGGGTTTGTTGCCACAGAACAAATCCCGCCCTATGCGAATCGTAAAACTATCGAAGTTGGGAACACCGGCACAGACCAGGAGGCCGTCGTCTTTCAATAGACGCCGCATCTCACGCAGTGCCGCCGATGGACTGGTAACGTGCTCCATAAAGGATTTTGAAAACACGACGTCAAAATAACCGTCGGGAAAATCGTTGTCCATCAGGGTCACTCTCCGGATCGGTAGATCGTACTCTCGCGCCCAATCCTGAGCCCAGGCCCCCGGCTCGATGCCCTGAATCTCGAAACCGGCCTCACGCGCGGCGACCAGCGATGCCCCGTTGCCGCAACCTACGTCCAGAAAGCGACCCGCAGCTTTGTAGCGTCGAATGCGATCCACGTACTCCCGGAACAAATCTCGGTCTACTTCAAATTTCCTGCGGTAGTAGCCGGCAAAGTGGTCCGTCCAGTCCTCAGAGCCGTCCCCCTTCCCCGCGTACCACTCCGCAAGCACCCCCGGGCGCGGTCTGGGATTCACGTAGATCAACCCACATTCTGAACAGCGTACTAAATGCCAGCCATCAAGATCTCTCACCGGCCGTGGACGCGCTGAGCCGCACCGATCGCACGCCACGTATTCCAGATCGGAAGATCGCCAGTCTGCGGGTGAAGTTACCATTAGAAACCTATCGCCGGTAGTGCGCAATAACCTTCTGCACCGCTCGGACGACGTCCTCAGCGTCCTGAAGAGACATGGTGGGTGTAAGAGGTAACGACAGAATCCGATCGGAGACATATTCAGCGTGGGGAAACTCTCCGCCTTTATAGCCAAAATGTGCCCGGTAGTAGGGATGCAGATGGATAGCCTTGTAGTGAATCGCCGCGCCAATGTTCTCCGCTCGGAGTGCTAGCAAGATCTCGTCCCGACCTACGCGCAACCTCTCCGTGTTCAGGATAAGGACGTAAAGATGTAGAGCGTGACGGTCCCCCTCGGTGACAGGACGAGGTTGCAGGGTGACCTCCGGCATATTCTCAAAGACCTGATCGTACATCGCGGCGTAATCCTCGCGCACCTCCTGGAATCTCTCCAGTTTCTTGAGCTGGTGAATCCCCAAGGAGGCCTGCATATCTGTCATGTTATACTTGTAGCCGGGATAGATCGCTTCGCTTAACATGACCTTCTTCGTCTGATACCGTTTCCAGGCGTCGCGATCCATACCGTGGAGCCGGTAGATCTCCATCATGTGAGCCGCGTCCGGATTGGACGTGGTAATCATACCGCCCTCAGCCGTCGTCAGGTTCTTGTTGGCGTAGAAGCTGAAGCAGGTGAAATCACCCAACGTCCCGATCATGCGCCCGCGATACTTCGTAGCGACAGCGTGAGCGGCATCTTCAATGACAGTGATTTCGTGGCGTCGAGCTATATCCAGAATTGCATCCATATCACAGGCCAAACCGCCGAAGTGAACCGGGATAATGGCCCGAGTCCGGGGGGTGATTCGCTCTTCAATCAAGGCGGGATCGATATTCAACGTGGTGCGATCAATATCCACGAAGACCGGAACCGCATCCTCGTGCACGATGACGTTGACGGTGGACGAAAAGGTCATCGGCGTGGTGATGACCTCATCACCTTCCCCAATCCCGGCGGCAATGAGGCTCAGATGCAAGGCAGCAGTACATGAACTGACCGCCACAGCACAATCAGCACCTATATAGTTGCGAAACGCTTCCTCGAAGCGCTGTGTTTTCGGCCCGGTGCCGATCCACTTCGAACGCAACGTATCGACGATCTCCGCGATCTCCTCGTCACCGATACACGGTTCGCCAAACGGAAGAAAAGCATCGCGAACAGGATCCCCACCCTCCAGAGCAATCTGTCCCTTACTTTGATAGGCCATCAATCTTTCACTCCTCGTCTGCGTCTTATCTTTGGTTGAACCAACGATGATACACCAGGGAGACCCTCTTTGTCAAGAATCCCGCCCTCTGGTAGATGCGCTGCGCCGGGACATTATGCCCCTGAGTTACCACCTGCGCCGTGGAACAGCCCTCTCTCTGGAACCAACGTAAAGAAGCACGCACGAGCAAGCCTCCCAGACCCTGACCGCGAAACTCGGGCGCCAACCCCACGAGGGCGATATCACCCACACCATCTTCCACGTCACAGGCGATAAAACCCGCTACACGGTCGCCAACCTCGGCTACCAGAATCTCGCCCCTTCCTGCCCCCACCTTGCGCACCCAGATAACGTACATCTCACCCGCAGCCCCCTGAGGGAAGTGAGAATCGCGGTGAAAACGGCTGACGAAGGCCATCGACCGCGCGAGATCCTCTACGATAGGCCACTCCTGCGCCCTGATGGGGCGGATGGCGGTTTCACGTAACTCTTCCGCAAGCCCCCTATCCAGGGAGCGTTCGAAGAGTAATCGAACATCGGCGAGCAGAAACCCCGACTGCAAGGCCAATGCCGAACTCTCAAAATCCACCGGGTCCGCCCGGTAGTAGACACAGCGAACCCGCTGCTCGCGACACCAGGCGTGAATCGGAGGCCACGCTTTCTCCGATAAAGCGCCCCTCTCCAGCTCAGCAACTCGGAAGCCAAAGAAATCGGAATCCCAGGGAAGGATCCTGAC
>JBNGDR010000013.1:0-16395 GCA_049975685.1 Anaerolineae bacterium | reverse complement strand
ACGCGATCGAGCACGAACTGGCTCTCGGGAATCTGAAAGACGAAGCCCACGTGCCGGCTCATCACTCGGGGGGAGGCTCTCACCGGATCCAGCCCGCCGACATCAACACGCCCTCTCAGGGTGCCGCCGCTGAAGTGGGGCACCAGCCCGTTGATGCATCTTAGAAGCGTCGATTTGCCCGCGCCGGAGGGGCCACAGATCAACGTAAAAGATCCCTCCGGTATGGAGAGCGTGACGTTTCGCAGGGCGGGATGTGAGGCTGCGGGATAAGTGTAGGTGACCTCCTCGAAGGTAATCATTGCCTACTCTCAGTCAAAGATTGGCTCCACTGAAATAACTAAGGTGTATCCTCACCCATAAAACTCGGAGTTTTCTGAAACTTGATACTATATGCAGATTCTCCGCAACCAAAATCACTAGATATAGGAGGTGATCTACTAAAACTCCGAGTTTTCGGGATACAAGTCACGCCCTCGCGCGCCCAAAGATCAGATATCCGGCTACAAGGGCCACCAGCAAGAGACCGAAGGAGAGATAGGGCACCCAGGTCTGCATGCCGGTATTCTCCGACGGTGTCTCTCCGGTAACGGTTTGAGCCTGAGCACAGATGCTATCCAGCGAGGGAGTTTCCTCGGGCGGCGGTGCCGCGCCGGCTTCCCAATCGGCCCAGCGCCAGCCATCCACGCTCCCGTCAACGATCTCGGCATCGGCGGCGCCGACGTTGTACGCCTGCCAGGCGCCTTCTTCATCCTGGTACCAGTAGGACCAGAAGAAGGTACAATCGGGATCGCCTCCGCAGTTCACATCGTGAATTGAGGTGACAAAGCTGTCCTCCTGTGTATAGGGAATCCCGGAACGGTCCAGGAGAGTCAATCCGGAGATGGCAGGTTCGGTGAAGGTGACACAGAGAGTCTCAACAGTACCATCCCCATAGTCGATGACCAGACCGGCCTGGTTAGCATCCTGGGCGGCGGTGATCGACAACGGTAGAAGGCTGAACAGCACCACGGTGATGATTACAAAGCATGCGATTCGAGTTTTCATAGCTCCTCTTTCAAGTGTCAAGTTATATCAGGACGTGATGATCGGTGAACAGGGATCAGAGATTAACCTGCCAGGTGTCTCGTTTAATCCAGAATTAAAGAATCCGTTGAAAGTTAGGAAGGCGCACCAAGCAAAATGCGCTCCCCGCAGCAGGAGAGCGCATGTGACCTAATCGTCATGTGCGTGCCCCTACCTCAATCCGCGGAGGCTTCCTGGACACCGATGGGGGCGGAGTATCGGGCTTTCCTCTTGGATCACCGTTGCGGGACAGCGCCGGATTCACACCGGACTTCCTCGCTTCAAGTCCCATGCCAGCCGCATGTGACACCCTCACCGAAGTCTGTATTCAACTGTGATCTCACTATAGCACGGACTGGTTGGAATACAAGTTGATGGATGGGATTTTGAAGCAAGCCCGTTAGTCATCGGAATTTGCCCCGAAATCCGAGATCTGACACCTGGGAGTCCGTGGTTTGACAAATCCGCCGGTTCAGTTAGACTTGTATTGATAAAGTTTTTCAATAAGGAGCAGACATGGAGCGATGGGAGCAGTCACTATCCCAGGCCGGACACCGGGTAACAGCACCACGGCGCGCCGTCATGGAAGTCTTATCAAGGGCCAGGACGCCTCTCTCGCCACAGGAGATCTTTGAACGAGGGCGGGCCATTCACGCCAATCTGGGTCTGGTCACCGTATACCGCACGCTGGAGCTCTTCGAAGATCTGGATCTGGTACGGCGCGTCCACCAGGGGGAGGGATGCCAGGGATACTTGCTCGCCACGCCGGGACATTGTCACGTTGTCGTCTGCCGTCAATGCGGTCAGGCGGTAGAGTTCCCAGGTAGAAAGGAAATGGATGCCCTCATCGCTCAGGTCGAGGCAAAAACGGGATTCAGGGTGGACGGCCATCTTTTACAGCTCTTCGGACTCTGCGGAGGCTGCCAGAAGAACGAGGAGTGATTAAGTATGAAAACACCCTTCACAGGAAAACACGGAGATAACGACCAAGTGGCAGGAGAATGAGGAATGATGATAAAAAGATACAGATCGCTTCTCATGGTGATGGCACTGGTGGCGACGTTATTGGCTGGTTGTAGCAACAGCGAGCCCACGTCGGATCCGACGACGGAACGCATGCAGGTCACGGTGAGCATCGTGCCGCAGCAGTACTTCGTTGAGCGCATCGGCGGAGAGCACGTGGAGGTCAACGTCATGGTTCTACCGGGTGCCAACCCGGCAACCTACGAACCCAAGCCCGATCAGCTGACAGCGCTGAGCCAATCGCGGGCCTACTTCAGCATCGGCGTACCCTTCGAGAAGGTCTGGCTGGAGCGGTTCGCCTCCGCCAACGAGGATATGTTGGTGGTGGATACCGCAGCGGGCATCACCCGGCTTCCCATGGCAACGGAGCACCACCACGAAGGGGAAGAAGGAGAAGAAGGAGGCACCGAAATAGAGAACCCCGATCCCCACATCTGGCTCTCCCCGGATCTCGTAAAGGTGCAGGCACAGAATATCCACGATGCGCTGGTGCGCCTGGACCCGGAGCACGCGAAGGATTACGGGCAGAATCTGGCGTCCTTTCTGGCGGACATCGAGACGCTGGATACAGAGATCCGGGAGACACTATCGGATCTCGATAACCGTAAGTTCATAGTCTTCCATCCTTCCTGGGGATATTTTGCCCAGGACTACGATCTAGAGATGTTACCCATCGAAGTGGGGGGCCAGGAGCCCAGCGCCGCTGAATTGGTAGCGCTGATCGAAGAGACTCGGAAGGAGAATATCAGAGTCATCTTCGCTCAACCTGAGTTCAGCACCCGGGCGGCTGAGACTCTGGCCGATGAGATAGAAGGCGAGGTACTTCTCATCAGCCCGCTGGCCTACGAGTGGATGGAGAACCTGCGACAGGTTGCCGACACCTTCGCCAGGGTGCTGGACGAGTGAAGCTGAAGATCATCCTCCCCGCAAAGGAGTGAACATGCACAAGGATAAGGATTCGCCCCGTCCCGTCATAGAGATCGAGGGGCTCTGGGCAGGTTATGAGAACGACATTGTGCTCGAAGACGTGGACTTCACGATGTACGAGCGCGATTTTGTGGGGCTCATCGGCCCCAATGGCGGCGGCAAGACGACGTTGATCAAGGTACTGCTGGGGTTGGTAAAGCCCATGCGCGGCACCGTCCGGATTATGGGCGAGCACGTCACGGAAGGGCGACGGTACATCGGCTACGTGCCCCAGACGGTAGAGTTTGACCGGCATTTCCCCATCGACGTGCGGCAGGTGGTGTTGATGGGCCGGTTGGGCAAGCGCGCCCTGCTACGCAACTACACCTCGGAGGATGAGGAGATAGGGGCGGAAGCGCTGCGGTCGGTGGACATGCTGCATCTTCGGGAGCGCTCCCTGGGCGAGCTCTCGGGGGGCCAACGCCAGCGGGTTTACATCGCCCGGGCGCTGGCGAGCGAAGCCGAGATTCTGCTCCTCGACGAGCCCACGGCAAGTATCGATCCGCAGGTCAGCACAAGTATCTACGAACTGCTCCAACGGCTCAACGGGCAGGTCACCATCCTGATGATCTCTCACGACATGAGCGCCATCTCCTCCTACGTGAAGACGGTGGGTTGCCTCAACCGGCAACTCTTCTACCACGTCGATAGGCAATTGACGGCAGAGATGTTGGAGCTCGCCTACCAATGCCCCATCGATCTCATCGCCCACGGCGTCCCGCACCGGGTCTTCCCGAAACACGTGACCTCACCGACGGAGGTACCACAATGATCGAAGCTATAGTTGAAGCATTACAGAACCCTTTCATGCGGAACGCTCTCGCGACGGGGTTTCTGGTCAGCGTCGCCTGTGGCATCATCGGCACCTACGTCGTCGTCAACCGCATCGTCTTCATCAGTGGTGGTATCGCCCACGCGGCCTACGGCGGGATCGGCCTGGGGTACTTCCTGGGGTTCAATCCCGTACTAGGGGCCCTCGGCTTCAGCCTGGCCGCAGCGCTGGGAATGGGGGTGGTACAACGCAGAACCGAGGAGCGCGCCGATACCCTCATCGGTGTGATGTGGGCGATAGGGATGGCTGTTGGGGTCGCCCTCATCGACTTAAGTAGGGGGTACAAGGCCGATCTGATGAGCTATCTCTTCGGCAGTATTCTCGCCGTGCCCACCCGCGATCTCCTCATCATGGTGGTGCTGGATCTGGTCATCATCGTCATGGTTATACTCTTCGAGAAGGAGCTGCTGGCCCTATCCTTTGACGAGACCTTCGCCACCATCCAGAATGTGCCCGTTGACGCCATCTACCTGTTATTGCTCTCCCTTATCGCGCTGACGGTGGTGATGGTGATGCGAGTCGTAGGATTGATCATGGTCATCGCCCTGCTCACCATGCCGGCAGCCATCAGCGGACAGTTGGTCGGTAATCTGCGGAAGATGATGATGGTGGCAAGCGGGCTAGGGGTACTCTTCACAACCATCGGGTTGTGGCTCTCCTACTTCTTGAACCTCACCTCTGGAGCAACTATCATCCTCGTCTCTGGCATCGCCTACGTCCTCGTACTGGGCGCGAAGAGCCTGGGACAACGGCGGAGATCGCGCTCCCTGCCCTGATCGTGGCATAGTACGTCTAACATCTGAGTATATTCGGGAATTGCATCCTTCACACTTTCACTATAAAATTAGCTACACCAACTGATGAAAAGCGCGGGGGTGCGATGTGAGGGACACTCTGAGCCGCCTTATCGGCGTCTTTATCTTGGGACTGTTGACGCTGGCGATGGTCTTGGGCAGCATACAACTGGCCCTGCTAGATCCGTCGCTCGCCTTCATCCGTCCTACCCGTATCTCACAGGCCCCGACCGCGACTTACTATCCCACGGCTGTGTTGCCCTCACCTACACCGACCTTTGTCACCTCCACGCCGGCACCTACGCCGACTGGACGCTCGCCCCTGATCGCACAATGTTCCCCCCCGCCGGGCTGGCTTCCCTATGTCGTGCAAGAGGGTGAAACGCTCCTTGTCCTGGCGGAGCGTGCCGGGACCTATGTACAGGTTATCGTGCGAGGAAATTGCCTGGGTGTGGCCGAGGTACACGCTGGCGAGATCATCTATCTGCCGCCCCCTGCTGTAGCCACCCCAACGCGGGAGGCTTACACCTGCGGCCCTCCACCTAGCTGGCGTCGCGCTCTCGTCAGACCCGGTGATACGCTCTACGCTCTGGCCAGGCGCTATGGGACGACCATCGACGCCATCCGCCGGGCCAACTGCCTGCAAGGGTATTATATCTACGCAGGACAACCCCTCTATCTACCTCCAAGGATGGTCATCACGCCCACCTGGACCCCACGCCCGACATCCACCCCCACGATACGTCCTACCATCACGCCGACACCCGGCACAACGACGCCTCGACCCACGCCCACGGCGAGTCACACCCCCACAACGACTGTAGAGCCGACGCTCACAGTGACACCCACTCTGAGCGTGACCCCCACGCCGACCCAGAGCCCTACGGAACCGCCGACGACCACGGTCACCCTTACGCCGACACCCACCGGGACCCCGGGGGGATCTCCCACGCCAACTCCGACACCAAGTTCCACGTCCACAGAAGGGGCCCCCACAACCACCCCCACAGCGACACCGACACTCACCACCGATACACCGACCCCCGAGACAACGACACCTCCGCCCCCCACACCCACTCCCACGCCGCAGTCCTCACCCGAACCATCCCCAGAGCCGAATGTAACCCCCACGCCCTCGGAAGAACCTTCTGGAGATTAGAGTTGTAGATGGAAAGCGTGTACACGGATATTCCCGGTTCGGCCCTGACACGCGCAAGGAAGAGGGCGGCGCGTTGGATACTACGCGGATATGTGATACTTTCTGTAGTAGGTCTTACCTCCCACACCATTTATTATTCGCAGAAGAGCATACCCATCAATCTGGCCTACTTCATACCCACGGCGGGTATCGGACTAGGAGCAATAGCAGGGCTGATTCTACTGCGCCGCTCGCTGAAGCAGGGTATGGTGTTCTTCACTTACGTTGCGGCACTGTGCGTGCTCGCAATACTCGCTCACGAGATAGCAGTCGGAGCTGACTACGAATTTATCATCCTCATGTACTACATTGGTATTTTCTCGGTGAGCCTGGTTCTGGGCTTCAAACCCGGGGTTGTATTTGCCACCTTCGTGACCTTGATCTTTTTTGCCCTGGAGATAGTCTTCGGAGACAAATTCGAAAGCTCCCTTCCACTCAGCGCCATCACCTACGCAGCGGCCTTGCCCGGAAGAGTCATCGAATTATACGTTGAAGAGAGTACCATGGAGTCAACCCGCGCGAACGAGCGGCTGCGCCGGGAGAACAAGGAGCGACGCGAAGCAGAGGAGCGTCTATGCCAACGTAACCGGGAGTTGGCGCTGATCACCCGCGCCACGCAGGCCTTTGTCTCCACCCTGGCTATCGATGAAGTACTGACAATGATCCTGGAGGAGATACGCAACCTGTTGGACGTCGATCTTTGCTCCATCTGGCTCCTTGATGACAGGGACGATACATTGGTCTGTAGGCAGGTCGTCGGCCCTCAGGATGAGAAAACCCCAACCTGGCAGCGAATAGTGGGCACCAGAGTTCCCCATCATCTTGCTTCACAGCAGACACTCCAGAACCTACACCTGAACGGGGAGCCTTTTAAAGAATTCTACCAGGATCTGGACGTGCAGAGTTCGTACATCTTCAATCTTGCTCTACGGGTGAAGGGGGAAGATATCGGGCTGTTACAGATCGCCTGTGACAACACCACAACTTTTGGCACCGACGATCTGACACTTCTGGAATCCCTGGCCGCCTCGGCAGCGGTAGCCATCGAGCACGCACACATTTACGAGGATGCCGATAAGTTGCGCATGTTCAACCACAATATTGTACAGAGCATGGGTGAAGGGGTTCTGCTCGTGGATGAGTACGGAGAGATCCGTTTTGTAAATCTCAAGATGGCGGTGATGTTGAACCAACGTCCGGAGGCTCTAGTCGGTCAGCATTGGGAATCTATCTTGGTTTCCAGACCGCCTCACTCCTTTGTAAAGAGTAGAGGCGATGGGCAGTACGAAGCTCTGGTGACCCAATATGAGACCGAGCTGAGAAGCAGACAGGGGCGGGCGATTCCCGTTATCGTGAGTGCCCGTCCTCTGTACGAAAACAAGCAGTTATTGGGGACATTGGCCGTATTCACCGACATCAGCCAACTCAAGGCCATGGAGGAGGCGCTGCGCCAGCGCAACAAAGAGCTCTCGGCTCTCAATGATATCGCCACGATCATCGGTCAATCTATGGATATCGAAGAGACATTTGAAGCAATGCTGACGAGAACAATAGAAGCACTCCAGGCTCGAGGAGGATGGATTCAAATACTTGATCCCGGGGCAGGTAATACCCTGAAAGTCAAAACACATCACGACCTCACACCCAAGATGATTGAGTCTCTGGATGGTATCAACATCGACGAGAGTCTAACCGGCCGAGTGATGCAATCGGGGCAAGCAACCAGTAGTATCTATCATGCGGATGAGGAAGAGTTCAACCACTCGAACGGGTGGACCGAGGATATAAGCTGGGCCTGCGTACCGCTCAAGTCCCGTGAACAAGCGTGGGGTATCCTCGGGGTGTTGCGCGAAGACCGAGATCTGAATCACCGGGAGTTACGGCTGCTGGAAGCTATCGGTTATCAGCTGGGCGTCGCCGTGGAGAAAGCACGATTGACAGAGAAAGCAGCAGAGTTGGAGATCCTGCGTGAGGTGGATCGCCTGCGCTCGGAGCTCGTAGCCAACGTCTCTCACGAGCTACGGACCCCCCTGGGCCTGATCAAGGTCTTCTCATCAACGTTATTACGGGAGGACATTGAACTGGACCCTGAGATGCGGATAGAGTTCCTGAACAACATCGACGAAGAGACCGATAATCTGGAAAGAATCGTCGACAATTTACTGGAGCTGGGACGCATGGAGAGCGGACAGTTGAGGATCGATAGATTCCCCACGGATCTGGGCCTGCTGGCTCGAGAGGTCGTCAATTCAATGGAGGTTCAGCTGACCAGTCGTAGGATCGTCTTCGACCTTCCCTCCGAATCTCTGGTAGCGGCCATAGACACCAAGCGTATCGAGCAGGTGCTGCGCAACTTGCTTGATAATGCCATCAAGTATTCCGCGACAGGGAGCACCATCACCCTTGGAGGGCGCCGGAGAGGGACAGAGATCCTCGTTTGGATAAGTGACGAGGGCATTGGCATTCAACCGGCGGCGCTCGACAAAATCTTTGAGCGTTTCTATCGAGCCGATAATGAGTTCACCCGACAAACCAGGGGGGTAGGGCTAGGTTTAGCGGTATCACGTGGCTTCGTAGAAGCACACGGGGGACGTATCTGGGCCGAGAGCACACCTTCGGAGGGTAGTACCTTCTTCATTACCTTGCCCATTGACCAGGATGAACAAGAAAACTGATAGAGGTGATTCATGCGAGAGATCAAGGCACGCATTCTTATAGTCGAAGATGAACCCCGGTACGTCCAGGCAATCAAGGTCAATCTGGAGACAAGCGGATACGAGACGTTGGTAGCCGAGAATGGAATCCGAGCTCTGGAGATGGTTGCGCTCGAAGAAGTGGATCTGATCTTGCTCGATATTCGATTGCCGGGTATAGACGGCTTCGAGGTCTGTAAGCGTATCCGCAAGTTCTCAAGTGTTCCTATTATCATGATTACAGCGCGGGTAGACGAGGTCGATAAGGTGAAGGGGCTTGACGAGGGAGCGGACGACTACGTAACCAAACCCTTCAGCGCTAAAGAGCTACTCGCCCGGGTGCGGGCCGTTCTACGCCGGGCGCGTCTCACCAGGCGTCACGAAACGCAACCCGTCTTCAAGATCGGCGAGCTGACCGTTGACTTCATGCGGAAGCGGGTTTACAGAGGGGACGAGGAGGTCGAGCTTTCCGCCACGGAGTACGAGGTACTCTGTGAGATGGTCAAGAACGCAGGACGGGTACTCGTGCCAGAGCATCTGCTGGAGAGGGTATGGGGCAGTGAATACGTTGACCAACGACAGCTCCTGTGGCAGATCATCCACCGTCTCCGCTCGAAGATTGAGCCTGATCCTCAAAATCCACAGTACATCGTCACCCGGCCAGGGATAGGATACGTCTTCGGCGGCTAGGCCGTCACCTACCGTAGACCAGGTGGGACGCACCGGCTACTTACGCCGCCCTAGGATTGGCCTCTAAAGCCGAAATGGAACACATATAAAAACGGCCCGGTGCGTACCGGGCCGCTCAGGCTGGGGGCGGAGGATTCGAACCCCCACATACGGATTCAGAGTCCGCTGTCCTACCGTTAGACGAGCCCCCATCGATGGGTCACTTTCAACACCGGCATTATACCATCTTCCTCAATTTTAACAAATTGCATCACACTTGTAATTCCGCCCGGAATATACTACACTGAGAGTGTAGGGCCTGAGGATTTACCCATGATGTGGACTCTCCCCCTTGCTTTCAGGCCCCCTGCGCCTCTACACTACGCCCGACCTATAGCCAGGTTTCCAGGAGGGTAAAATGATCCATCGTATTGGTACAAAGATGGGATTTCACCATTGTGACGATCGATCGTCTCAGATCTTTTCCTGCTTGCTGCTGTTGCTGGGATTGCTCGTGCCGCTGTTGCCTGCTGACACCGTTCGGGCGTATATCCCGCCCCCACCACAGATCCAGGCTGAAAGTGCCGTGCTTCAGGACGAGATTCTGGTGGCGCCCCGCTCCTGGGGCGATCAACAGCCCGCCGTTGAGCTGGGTGCCGGTTACTACCTCGTCGTCTGGGAGACCACGCGCTCACAGCTACAGACCCACCGAGATATCTACGGCCTCCGCGTCCGGACGGACGGGGTACTCTTTGCGAATCCCATCCCCATCTGCAGGCACGCCAACAGCCAGTACGACCCCGATCTCGCCTATAATCACAGCTCAGGGCGCTTCCTCGTAGTATGGCGAGATCACCGGAACGGGGTTACCGATATCTACGGTCAGCTTGTAGATAACTTGGGTAACCTTATAGGCGGCAACTTCGCGATCTCCACGGCGGCGGATAGCCAATTTGCGCCGCGCGTCGCCTATAACTCGGACGACAACGAATATCTGGTCGTGTGGCAGGATCATCGCTCTGGCTTCGACGGTGAGATCTACGGTCAGCGTGTGGCGTCCGATGGCTCTCTGGTTGGTTCCAACTTCGCCATCGCTACCGGCGGCGGGACGAAGATCCAGCCCGCCGTGGATTACAGTATCACGCTCGGCCGCTATATGGTGGTGTGGGCCGACTATAACGGCACCGACTTCGATATCTACGGTCAGCGTCTCTACGAATCGGGCGCCCTCGACGGCTCATCCCAGGCCATCACGACGGCATCGGGACGACAGTCAAATCCAGAGGTAGCGCTCAACGCCTTCAATTACGAATGGTTGGTTATCTGGAGGGATGAACAGAATCTAACCACCACAGGCCGTGACATCCGGGGCCGGCGCCTGCAGTCGAATGGCACGCCTACCGGCACCGAGTTGATCATCGCCGCCGGGACCGAGGACGAACAGCGCCCCTATCTCATATACAACACTCACGCCCTTGAGTTTCTGGTGACCTGGAGCGACCAAACTGTCAGCCCGTTTGGTGCCATTCAAGCCCGGCGTATCGCGAACGACGGCACCTTCCCCGGCTCACCCTTCACCATCGCCAGCGGAGGCCATACCCGCACCGACCCCGCCCTGGCGTACGATACCATCTCCAAGACCTACCTTGCCGTCTGGGAGGACTACCGCGACGGCTCGGGTGGTGAGACCTTCGGGCAGCGTTTCGACGACGCTGGAAACCTGGTGAGCACCGATCGGGGGATCTCCAAGTGGACGGATCAGAGTACCTCAGCCGCAGCCTATAACCCCGATGACGACGAATATCTGCTGGTATGGCGCGATCAACGCGGCCCTGACTACGACGTCTGGGGCCGGCTGTTGGATGGGGCCGGCAACCCTCTCGGAGGGGATTTCCTTATTGGGGGTGGGGATGGTAACCAATGGTACCCCGATGTGGCCTATAACAGCCATGCTGGGCGTTACCTGGTGGTTTGGAGCGGCTACGACGCGACGACCTCTGACGACATCGTAGGACAGTTGCTTGAGGCCGACGGCACTTTCGTGGGTAATAACTTCCAGATCGTCGCCGCTTCAAATTCGCAGAGCAGCCCGGCGGTGGCGTCCAGTGACAGTGACAGAGGTTTCCTCGTCGCCTGGACCGATTTCCGCCACGGATACTCAAACTCTGACGTCTATGCCCGACGGGTCAACAACAACGGCACGCTGGCAGGCTCGGAGCTCTACCTGGTCACCGATGCAGCCAATCAAGCGGATCCGGCCATCGCCTACGACTCATCGACGGGGACGGACAATGACCGCTACGTCGTGGTCTGGCGCGATGAGCGCAACGGTACCGACAACCGTGACCTCTACGCGCGTCCCATCCGCCGGACGGGTATCCTGGAGACGGAATTCGCCGTCAGCACGGCTGCCAATCACCAGGAATACCCGTCGATTACCTATAACTCTGATGACGACCAGTTCCTCGTGGTGTGGAAATATCGTGCGAGCGGCACCTATGACATCTATGGACAGCTCATCAGCAGCGGGGGGGTTCTGTACGGGAGCGAGATTCCTATTTGTACGATGACAGATGCTCAGTATCAACCGTCAGTAGCCTACAGTACAGTAGGAAAAAGATATCTTACAGTATGGGAGGATTCACGTGCCGGAGCCAGTGATGTTTACGGGCGTATGGTTCGTGCCAACGGCTCGCGTCCTGATGGTGATTTCGCCATCGTTACCGCTGACTACAGCCAGTACTACGTTGACGTGGCCTACGGTAGTGTCCGCGATCACTTCCTCGTCTCCTGGGCCGATGGGCGGGTCTGGTGGCACGACGAAGACGTCTACGTCCGGCCCGTCCTGGGAGGCTACTACGTCTTCCTGCCGCTCACGCTCAAGCCGTGACAGAGATACCGGATCGGACCCTCGTCTATCTAGCAGAGGTCCGATCCGGCACCGACAGTCCCTTTCAGGGGGTGGTGAAGGTAATCTCACCTACTGCAAGCCGATCCTCTTGTAGAGCTGCAACGAACATGAGCGACGAGAGTCGATTCATGAACGCCAGATTCGCCGCTCCAATGGTGGGCTCCACCGCCGCCAGGGCGACCAGACGCCGCTCGGCCCGGCGCACCACGGCCCGTGCCTGGTGAGAGGCAGCGCCCCCGGGGGAGTCGCCGGGTAGAACGAAGATCTTGACCTCGGGGGCATCCTCGCTCAACCGGGCGATAAGATCCTCCAGCCAGGCGACGTCGGCCTCCGTGAGACCGGTGTATCGTTTACGCAGGTCAGGGGTAGCAGATATATGGGACATGAGCCGGTAGAGACGGCGCTGCACCTCAAGCAGACCCTTCTGCACCCGTGGCTCCCGGGCCAGCGCCCGCGCCATACCGATGGCACAGGTAGCCTCATCCACGGTGCCTATAGTATCGATGAGCAGATCACTCTTGTCGAGCCTTTCCTCACCACCCAGCCGCCCTGTATCGCCGCTATCCCCCTTGCCGGTGTAGAATTGGGTATCAGACACGTAAACTCACCTCTCCGATGCCTTCTCCCTAGAAGGAGAAGACGTCCTGCCCAATGAGTTTAACGTAGTTCGCGCGCTCGAAGGCCGCCGGATCGGGACTCCGCTTGTGACTCAGTACACCCTTCATCTGGGTCACGGACTCATAACCGTGCTGTTCCATCCACAGAGAAAGCCCCGTCACGAGGTCGTCGACCTTGCCGATCCCCTCCTTTAGCAGGACGGAGCAGATGTTGGCGACGTCGGCCCCCGCCATGATAGCTTTGACCACGTCCTCCGGCGCGTGGACACCCGTGGTCAATGCCAGCGAAGCCTCGATACGCCCGTAGAGGATGGCAATCCAGCGCAGAGGCAGACGTATCTCAGCGGGTGTGCTCAGGGTCAACCGTCGCACGGCCTCCAGGTTCTCCACATCCAGATCTGGCTGGTAGAAACGGTTGAAGAGCACCAGCCCATCGGCGCCAGCCTCGGAGAAACGTCTGGCTGCGTTTGCGGTAGCACTGAAGTAGG
This sequence comes from Anaerolineae bacterium, assembly GCA_049975685.1. GTDB lineage: Bacteria > Chloroflexota > Anaerolineae > B4-G1 > SLSP01 > DAOTVC01. The sequence continues at coordinate 3,142 of JBNGDR010000013.1, read as the reverse complement.
GACTCAGTTTAAGTGCCACCGGAACAGAGACCTGCTCCTTGACCTCCGTGAGAATCGAGAGATAGAGATCCTCCACCTGACTCCCCGTCACGTTAATACTGGTGGGGATATAGTAGATGTTCAGCTCGATGGCGTCGGCCCCGGCCTCTTCAAACAGCCGGGCGTACTCCGTCCATCCGCCGGTGCTGAAGCCATTGAGGCTAGGGATCACGGGTATGCTCAACGCCTCTTTGGCCCTACGAATGAGGTTCAGGTATTCGTCCTCGTCGCGTCGATATTCATCAATATCGGGAAAGAGGTCTATCATCTCGGCATAACGGTACTTGACATCCTCGATCATATGATCGATGAACTGCGCTTCACGTTCCACCTGCTCCTCAAAGAGAGAGTAGAGAACCACAGCTGCGGCCCCGGCGTCCTCCATCTTCTTGAGATTTGCAAACTCACGCGAGAGCGGGGAGGCAGAGGGCACAATAGGATTCTTCAGGGAGAGGCCCATGTAGGTGGTCGATAGATCTGGCATGACTGGCTCCTTTCTGTAGAGGATTATCACTTTTATTATCTATCAAGATGGACGATTAGTCAAAATGTATCCAGGAAGATCGTGGAAAGTGAGTTATACTTCTCTACACATATTCAAGATAAGGAGTTCCTATGCCCATCGGTACCCTCGTCAACGTAACCACCGTCATCGCAGGAAGCGCTCTGGGATTGCTACTAGGACGGCGCTTCCCAGCACGGATCAAGGTCATCATCTTCCAGGCCATCGGATTATCTACCCTGGTGTTGGGGATGGATATGGCCCTCCAGACCGAGAATTTCCTGGTGCTCATCTTCAGCCTCATCATCGGCGGCATCCTGGGAGAGATAGTACACCTGGAGCGAAGGTTGGAACACATCGGGGAAAAGCTCAAGGCTCGCATCAACGCCGGGGATGAGCGCTTCACGGAGGGATTGATTACCTCCTTCCTCATCTTCTGCGTAGGATCCATGACCTTTGTGGGGGCTCTCAACGAGGGGCTGAGCGGGGATCGCACACTCATCTTCACCAAGGCCATTCTGGACGGCTTTACCTCCATCGCCCTGGCCTCCGTCTACGGACTGGGCGTCATGTTCTCAGCCCTTCCCCTCCTCCTGGTCCAGGGTGGGATCGCGCTCCTGGCACGCCAGTTTCAGGATTTCTTCACCCCGCTCATCATCAACCAGCTCACCGCCGTAGGAGGCGCGCTCATCCTGGGCATCGGCCTCAGTCTTCTGGAGATCAAGCGGCTCAAGACGACAAATCTGCTCCCCGCGCTGGGCGTCGTGATCCTGCTGACGCTGATTATCGCCTAGCTGGTGCCAACAGGGTTATTGACGATATCATCCTTTGTGGGTACCATAACACAACGTACAAACGTAGGAACGTTAGAACATGTGAACGTTAGCTCTGGAACAGACGTTAACTCGTGAACAGACGAGCCGCTCAGTAGGATGATCCCTGCTCACTACTCTCTGTTTACTGCTCACTACATTTCCCAAGGAGGAACCGTATGAAATACGCAAAGGCCGCGGTCACAGCCACCTTTCTCACCGGTGTCGGATTCCTGTTGAACGCCTTTATCCGGGGCGACTTCCGCGAGGAGGGGCGCTGGATTCTGAAGAAGCCCTGGGGGCAGATGTCCCTCGCCGACATCTACATAGGATTGGTGCTCTTCGCCGGTTGGATCGCCTACCGGGAGGAATCCCCGCTTCGCGCCGCCCTATGGATCGCCACCACCCTCATCATGGGGAACCCCGCCGCTTCCCTCTACGCCCTTATCGCCCTCTACGAGAGCGACAACGATTGGCGACGTTTCTGGATGGGCGCCCGCGCCTGAAGGCTGTATTTACCCTCGAATGGGGGGACGTCTCTGAGCGCGTTGTTTCCTCACCGCGCGGGCCGCACCCTGGAAGCGCTCCGGGTCCTGGATCTGGCGCCGATAGGGTTTCTCCAGCTCGGGCCGGATGAGGGTGCGCACCTTGGCAAGATCCTCGTCCGTCAGCGGCTGGGAGCGGAGGGCCAGACTCAGGGCGTAATTGGAGGCGCCCAGCGCCCAATCCCACTCCCGCCGCAGTTGATCGGCCTTGACGTGATACGCTCGTTTGTCCCAGGCCTTCGCCGACCGCTCGGCGTCGTCGTAGATCGCCCTCAGGGCTGTGCCCACGACGGCCAGGAGATCGTGGGCCAGGGGCTGCATGCCCTTCTCCATACTCTCGGGTAGATGCAGAAGCAGGATCTCGGCGACGACGCGCAGCTGGCGGTTTCGTTCTTTGACAGACATAGACCTCACTGTAGGGAACTTTGATCAAGAACCTGGTTAGTGTCTTGAAGCCCGCACGGGCATGAAGTGCCTGGTCCCATTAAGGGACACTGCTACCCAACAGCGCCGGATAAATCCGGCTTAAGCCCCAAATGGGGCGCCCCATGTTAGGGGAGTCCCATTCATGGGGCGCCGTCCGGTAGCCCAGTGATTCATCACCGGGCGGACAGCGACGGCGAAGAAGATACCATAGATCGGGAGGGCGTCAATCTCCGCCCGGCAGCCGCGTTCGCAACCGGTCGACCAGGCTCTCCTGTTCCACAGGACCGCCCTCTACGTAGTAAGCCACACCGATGGAGCCAGGCCCGGCGTGAACCCCCAGGGCCACGGGAATGTGAATCAGATAGTGTTCGACGCAGTTGACCTTCTCCCTCAGAGTATCGAGAAGCCGCTTGCCCTCCTCCTTGTCTTCAGCATAATGGACGGTGAGGTGCGTGGGCCTGTCTTCGACCCGCGAGGTGACCCGTTCGACGAGATTGGTGATCCCTGAACGGCGGCGGCGCACCTGCCCCACCAGGCTAACTTTGTTCTCGCTCACCTTGACCAGGGGCTGAATGCGCAACAGCGCGCCCAACAAGCGCGCGCCGCTGGCCAGTCTTCCACCTCTGAAAGCATATTCTATACTCTCCAGCAACGCCACCACCTCAACGTGGGGCACCATGGAGCGGGCGCGCTCCACCACCTCAGAGAGCGTGCCCCCTTCCAGTGCTGCGCGCGCGGCCTCCAGCACCACAAACCCCTGGGCCATCGCCGTCGTCTCCGAATCCACCACCTCCACGGGGACGGGGCTCTCTTGGGCA
>JBNGDR010000012.1:0-16550 GCA_049975685.1 Anaerolineae bacterium | reverse complement strand
ATCATCCAGGTTGGGATTATAGAGAATACGAACTCGGGCGTCCAGAGGGAGGAGCCGCTCATCGCGCGCCAATCTACCCGAGCGCTCCACCTTCTCCAGCATGACCTCTGTCGCGTGGTTCTGGGCGACGGCGTTGGCCGCATTATACGCCGACTGAGAGGTAAAGAGATCCGATCCGTCTACCAGCAGCAGGACTTGAGCTTCTGCCCGTTCCACCCTAGCGGCAAAATCGGGCGGAATGACGATCCCGGCCTGTGCATCGCCGGCGTCGATGGCATGGACCACCGCATCCTCATCGGGGACGTAGAACTGTACCTCGAAGAAACCGGAGGCCACCATGGCCTCCACGTAAGCCCGGCTGGCAGCATCCCGGCCCTGATCGGCAACCACAGTCGGGATATCCTCCACCTTCATGCTGATGGCATACCCAAAGAGGAAGAGCTGCAACACGGGGATACCCAGCTGGATGATCAGGGTCCGACGGTCCCGCAGGGTCTGGATGAACTCCTTCTGGACCACCGCCCAGATACGCTGCAACATCACAGAACCTCAGCAGTCTCCCGAACGCGCACGCCATCCAGGAGGAGATCGACCGCGGTCTTGGCCAAAGCGCGACGTTCCTCCGCCGAGGGCAAGGGCGCAACACCTCGCAGCACAGGCAAGATGAGGGCGGCGAACATCCCCATCGCTAGCCGGGCCCCCATCTCAGGGTCGATGGGACGGAAGGCGCCCACCGCGATGCGGTCGGCGATAAATTCCTGCAGGAGAATCGATACACGACGCAATCTCTCCGCAACGTAGTTATGAAGGATATTATCATCCACACAGGCTTCTGCCATCAAGGTCCGCATAAAGGGAAGATTGGATTCAGAGACATCAAAGGCCGCCTCGAACATGGCAATCATCGCCTGGCGATCCTCCAACTTGCCGGCCTCCAAGAGCGCTTTCTGCATGGGCGTCTCGGACTCCTCGGCGATTGCCAACAGGAGATCGCGTTTGCTGCTAAAGTAATTATAGAGCGTGCCCTCGGCCATATCAGCCTGGGCAGCGATCTCCCTGATGGTAGTCTGGGCATAGCCTTTCTCTGAAAAGACCCGGGCGGCGGCGTCCATGATCCACTGGCGGCGGCGAGCAATGCGCCGCTGGCGGCGTGCTTCAAGAGGACGGGTGGACTTGGATTGATTCATAGCTCTCTCCCATTCCCAGCAGACAGCGTTCGTTTATGAGCGTTTGCTCATTTTATGAGCAAACGCTCATTTAACAGGATTATACTGCTCTCCCGGAGGTTGTCAAACAGGTGTTGACTGCGAAGCCAGTGGGGTTATACTCTACATTTGATATACACAACGGCATCAGGAGGTCACCGAATGCCCCATCTCTTCTCTTCGCTCAAACTGCGCCATCTGCTCCTGCGCAACCGCATCATGATGTCCCCCATGTGCATGTACTGCGCCCAGGAGGACGGTTTAGCCACCGACTGGCACTTGAGCCACTATACCGCACGCGCCCTGGGCGGCGTGGGTCTCATCCTAACGGAGGCCACCGCCGTCGAGTCGCGGGGACGTATCAGCCCTTACGACCTCGGGCTGTGGTGCGATGACCACATCGCGCCGCTGGCCCGTATGGTGGAGCAAGTGCAGAGGACGGGAGCCGCCATCGGCGTTCAGTTGGCCCATGCCGGGCGCAAGGCCTGGAGCCGGGCCCGGGGCCACGGCCCTGAAGAACCGGTGGCGCCGAGCCCCCTACCCCACACCGATGAATGGCGCACGCCTCACCCGCTGACCATCCCGGAGATCGAGCAAATTGTGGGCGCCTGGCAGGCCGCTGCCGTCCGCGCCGAGACCGCCGGTTTCGACGTGGTGGAGATCCACGGAGCGCATGGTTACCTCAATCACGAATTTCTCTCGCCCATCTCCAACCACCGCAGCGACGAATACGGAGGCGATCTCGGGGGCCGTATGCGTTTCCTCCTCAGGGTGGTCGAGGCCGTGCGCGAAGTCTGGCCCGAGGAAAAGCCCCTTCTCGTGCGTCTCTCGGCCACGGACTGGGTGGAGGACGGCCTGAGGGTGAACGACACGGTGAAAATCGCCAGGGCGCTTCGCGAGAGTGGCGTCGATCTCGTGGACTGCTCCACGGGAGGCATCTCGACCACCGGGCCCCGTGATCCAGGCCCCGGATTCCAGATACCCTTTGCAGAGGCGGTGCGCTCCGGAGCCGGGATAGCAACGGCGGCCGTGGGGTTCATCACCACACCGGAGCTGGCCGACGCAACCGTGCGCAACGGACATGCCGATCTCGTCGCCCTGGGGCGAGAACTGCTACGTCACCCCCACTGGCCCCTGGACGCGGCACGCACCCTAGGAGAGGAGGGCCCATGGCCCGAGCAGTACCGGCGCGCCCGCCAGGGATGAGGCCCCATTCACCGGCGAAAACCACGATCTCTGAGCCGCTCTCCCTCGGCCAGGTCGTGCGCACGTGGTGGCCCCTGGCGGCCAGCTGGTTATTGATGAGCCTGGAGGGGCCGGCGCACAGTGCGGTAGCGGCCCGCTTGCCCAACCCGGAGATCAACCTGGCGGCGTGGGGCGGCATCGTCTTCCCCATCTGTCTCATCATCGAGTCGCCCATTATCATGCTGCTGGCAGCATCTACAGCCCGCAGCAAGGATCTCGATGCCTATCGCCAGCTCCACCGCTTTACTCTGGGGATGGGCCTCCTCCTGACGCTCATTCACGTCCTGGTCGCCTTCACGCCCCTCTACTATTTCGTTGTGCGCACGCTGATGGGCGCGCCGGAGGCCATCGTGGAGCCCGCCCGCCGGGGTCTCATGATCATGACGCCCTGGTCGTGGGCTATCGCCTACCGGCGCTTCAAACAGGGCGTCCTCATCCGCTTCGGCTACTCGGGCGCCGTGGGCACAGGCACCGTGGTACGTCTGAGCGCCAATATACTGGTCCTTACCCTAGGTTACCTCAAGGGAACGCTGCCGGGTGTGATCGTCGCAGCGAGCGCTGTCGCCACCGGCGTGGTGGCCGAAGCCATCTACGCCGGGCTGCGAGTCCGGCCGGTGATCCGCCATCGGGTCAGACCGGAGGCGCGCGCGGCGGAACCACCGACCTTCCGCGCTTTCCTGGCCTTCTACGTGCCCCTGGCACTAACCTCTGGCCTGAACCTGCTCGTGCCGCCTATCACCAGCGCGGCCCTGAGCCGGATGCCGGAGGCGATCTCCTCTCTCGCGGTGTGGTCGGTGCTTACAGGTGTCATCTTCATCCTGCGCAGCCCGGGCGTCGCCTATAATGAGGTCGTGGTTGCGCTCATGGATAAGCCAGGGGCAGTCCAAACCCTGCGGCGCTTCGCCGTAATCCTGGTTGTGATGACCACACTGGCCATCCTCATCATCGGATTCACCCCCATCTCCACCTTCTGGTTCCGCGACCTTTCAGCACTTCCAACTCATCTGGCATCGTTGGGTCGCAGCAGCCTCAAGGTAGCGCTTCTCCTTCCGGCCATCGCGGTACTTCAAAGTTGGTATCAGGGAATCATCGTGAACAGCGAACAGACGAGGGGTATCACCGAAGCCGTCGTTCTCTACCTCGTCGTGGTCGCCGGCGTATTGTGGGGTGGCGTGCTCTGGGGGCAAATCACGGGGACCTACGTAGGCCTGGCGGCCCTGGTCATAGCGGGATTGGCACAGACGGTGTGGCTCTGGCGCCGCAGCCGTCCGGCTCTGAGATCAATCGAAGCGACAGATGACCTCGATTACGAAAGTGAGGTAGATAGGTAATGATGATCATCCTCTCCTTTATGGCATTGATCACAGGGGGTCTTGAGATCCGAGCCACCTACAAGGGGCTGCAAGATCAAGTCTATTTCTTCAAACCCTTCACGACCTACCTCATGCTTCTCATCGCACTTCAGACCCAGGAACCACCCACAACCTTTTACAAATACGCCATCGCTGCCGGGTTGCTTTTCTCCATCGCCGGAGACATTCTCCTTATGATGCCAGATGATCGTTTCATCGAAGGATTGGTGAGCTTCCTCACCGCCCATCTCTGCTACATCGTCGCCTTCTCTGTGGGCATAAGATTCGGGACGGCCTGGGTGGGATTGTTGATCTTGGGCACCTATGGCGCGGTTGTCTACTCTCTGCTCGCCCCTCGCCTGGGGAAAATGAAGGTGCCGGTCATCATCTACCTCCTGATCATCTTGATCATGGCCTGGCGCGCCACGGGGCGCTGGGTAGAGACAGGAACACAGGGCGCCCTGCTGGCCCTTGCAGGGGCGGCCCTCTTCGTCATCTCCGACTCGGCACTGGCCTTCCGCCGCTTCAAAGGACGATACCGGACAGCCGATCTGCTGGTCATGAGCACCTACTACGCCGCGCAGTGGCTCATCGCGCTATCGGTGTCGGGTTAGATCGAAAATCCGTAAACAACTTGCAAATCGTGAAAAGCTGTGGTAATCTTTGATAGAGCCTCACCAGATTTTAATTATCTCAACGGCAAGGGGGAACTGCTATGCTAACCATCCTTAGAATCTTGGAAGAGCACAAAGGCAAGGTACTCTTCGCTGGAGGTATAATCCTGGGATTGATCATCGGCCTGATCTTCGCCTGGCTAATCGCACCGGTGAAGTTTATCAATGCCACACCCGGACACCTCCGCACCGATTTCCAGCTCTACTACTTCAATTCTGTCGCTGAAGACTACAGCCAGGACAGAAATCTGGATCTGGCGCGTCTCAGGCTGGGCCTGGTACGCCCCGGTGAAGATGGACAACTGGAACCCGAAAAGTCCAATCCCTGGGTCAGCGACCCACGGGAACTGAAAGCCTTCCTGGAAGAAGCGGTCCTACCGGAGGCTATACTAAGCGATAACCAGGCCATGGATCGCCTGGCTCAGGATCTCGCTGTGGCGGAGGGGGTGGAACTGGAAATACCCACCGTCACGGAGGAACCACCTGAGGTAGAAGAGCCACAACCAGAGGAGGGACGCAGCAGAATCCGCTCCATCCTCACGGTGCTCGGGCTGCTCCTGCTGGTGCTGGCTCTGGTCGGCGGGGGTTTCTATCTGCTCACCCGCTTCCGACAACCACAGAAGGCAGAACGCGACACGGGACGCGCCAGTGCCTACGGCGTCGTGGCCCCTACCGAAGAGGAAGAGGTCGTCGAGGGCGAGGTAAGCCCACCGCTTTCATCTTTCATGGCGACCTACGTTCTGGGCGACGATTTCTTCGATCCCTCCTTCAGTATTGAGGTCGGGAATGATTTCCTGGGCGAATGCGGTATCGGCATCTCCGAAAGCATCGGCGTGGGCGATCCCAAGAAGGTCACCGCGTTAGAAGCCTGGCTCTTTGACAAGAGCGACATCCGGACCGTGACGACCGTCCTGGCTAGCGAGTACGCCTTCAACGATCCTTCCTTGAAGGCCAAGCTGGCGGCCAAAGGTGACGTCGTCAGGATCGAGCCTGGGATGGAGATCAAGCTGGAGACCACCGCGCTGCGGGTTCGCGTCCGGGTGAAAGAGGTGGAGTACGCGGAAGGCGATCTCCCGGACAATAGCTTCTTCCAGAAGGTAGCGGTGGAGCTACGCGCCTGGGTCAAGAGCGAAGAAACAGCGCCCGCGGCCTGATTGCCCCCGTTAATTCAGTAATAGGAGAGGCCTGCTGCGCTGGAATGCAGCAGGCCTCTCATCGATACACCAGGTAGCACTGGCTCAGGGCTCTTCGCCCACGATCTCCGCACCCTCCGGCGGCACGAAACCTGGGCCGTAGCGATAACGAGCGGGCCAGGGTACAAAATGGCTCTCGAAGCGATCTTCGTAGAGCACCGTACCCTCCACATCCCGCACCACACGCTCCAGCACCGCTCTGAGGCCATCGTGTGCGCTCTCCAATTTTTCCACCGTACCGGCCGCCATCTCCTCATCGAACTGGTACACAGGTGGGCCGGGCGGCTCAGGTTCTCCCCACTCCGGGCCGATCTGTTCCACCGTCCGCCCATCGTCGGTGCTATAGAAGACAAAGCGCAGCCGTGAGCGGGCACTGTCCACCTCGGTATGGATAAGTAGATGGTAAGGCGAGTCGTTAGTGAAACGGAAATCCACCAGAGGTGAATAGATGGTGGCATCGAAGCCGGGGCCGAAGCCACCCAGCTCATAATATCCCACCCGATAGGCGTGAGGCCACCGCTCGATGATGGGGTACCCCGCGTAGTAAGCAGCGCGGAAGGCCGTCGTCGCCACCTGACAGATTCCCCCACCTACACCAGGTACGGTCCGATCCCCGATGATGACGTAGGACTCATCGTAACCCTCATCGAGGGTCACCTCGCCCAGAAACTCGTTGAAGGAGAAGGTCTCGCCCGGTCCCACGATGATCCCATCAAACTTGGAGGCCCCCAGGCGGATGTTATGATCGCGGGCCGAGGAAGAACCCACAAAGTAGGATTCTCCAACGGCGATCTCCTCTATGATGCCCAGATCCGCCGCCGTGGCGGTCTCTGAATAGGCAGGCTCTACCTCCTCCACGACCAGCGGCACCAGATGCTGCCCCACGCCCAGCCGCTCCTGGATGCGCGCGATGGACGCTTCCACGTTGAGAGCGCGCCCCGGTTGGCTGCGCTCAACAGGTAACAGCTCGCCCCCTTCGAAGCGGAACTGAGCGTTCAGAGGCTCGCGCGCCAGAGCCTTGGCAATGGGCTCCAGATATCCGGCGAGCGCGGCTTCGTCGATCCGCACCCCCACCTGTCCTTCCTCGGTGTAAATGACTAACATCTCCGCCAGAAGATCCGGCTTCAGGGTCCACGGCCCGGGATCGCTCTCCTGAGGATCGGCCAGTAATATTTGCAGGGGCTCGGATAGGATAGTATGGGCGATACTCAGCGCCTGGGCCGCCTCGGCGTCGGTGATCTGTGGCTCCAAATGCTCGACCACCAGAGGGATTTCCGTCAGCTCCGGGGAGCGTAATAGCGGCTCCACCAGGGTCAGCGTCTCTGTGACATTGAGCCGCAGCCCGACAGCCGATGACTCAAGTCGCAGCTCGCCACCCTCCACCAGGACTCGTGCATCTTTCGCCGGTAGATCGATCTGATCCGCAAGCGATTGCAATTGGGCTTCAGCCCGCGCCCGTTCCCAGACGAGGATAGGAGACACTGTCTGTCCCTTTCGCATCAGCGACAATCGCGCAAGGGGCATCTCCAGATCTGGTCCAGTGTGTCCAGGTGTATAGGCACGAGCCAACGTCTCCTCTGCCTGAAGGGAGATCCCCAGATCCAGGGGGGAGAAGGCCCACCGCTGCTCATCGGGGCCTACGAGGATGATACGGGGCTCATCGAGACCCAACCCTTGTATCACGTCGGTCAGGGTCTCAGCCGGCTTCCGCCCGCCCACTGGCACCTCCCACAACCACGTGCCGGGAATGAAGCGACCATCCAATACCGGCCCCAGCACCAGCAGTGCCGTGAAGAAGGCCAGAATTATCAGAAAGACTACCAGAAAAACAAACAATAGACGCGACATTTTTCCTCCCCAACGATATGGTCGCGACGAGAGTTATCTACCCTCGACCATTATAACCCACTGCGTGACAAAATAAAGATCGATGAGAGAGAAGAAGATCTGCCCTTGCTTCCCTACCTTGAACCCGTATAATTGTACAGATTCAACAATACACTGGACGAGGAGACGAACATTGCGAAACGCGACCTGCTTATCTCTAAGAATGGAGGTGCAGTGAGATGCACTATCTCATCGGCATCGACGATACCGACGACTTGACAAGCCGCGGCACGGGCTTCCGCGCGCGTTGCCTGATCGAAACATTACAGAAATCGGGGCTCGCTTTTGCGAAGCGTATCACCCGTCACCAGCTGCTGGTCGATCCCTCCATACCGTATACCTCGCACAACAGCGCCGCCTGTCTGGCGCTGGAGAGCGGGGGCAATGGCTTTCAGCAGATCGTTGACTTCTGCCGAGATTTCCTCTATCGTGAGAGCGCCCCCGGCTCAGACACGGGTCTCTGCGTCGTCCCCGTCAGTGACGTGAACCCCACCATCACCGCCTTTGGGCAATCAGCAAAGGAAACCGTCCTGCAACGGGACGGAGCCCTGGCCCTGGCCCGCGAAGCAGGCATCTTTCTACAAGGACTGACCGGCGATCACGGCGGTGTCATCGGGGCTCTGGCGGCCGTGGGACTAAGTGCCAGCGGGAACGACGGGCGCTTCATCTGGGCACAGGGGCTGAGAGAGCTCGACGGCATCCATACAGCGGAGGATCTTCTATCCGCTACGGGTATTGAGGTGATCCAGGATCGAGAGGGCGTCCCCGTTCCCAAGAACGCACGTATCAACGTGGAGCCCTGGCCCCGGCCCGTTCTCCTGAGGGGCCAAGCTGTGCTTCTCGTCGAACGCTCGCCGACGTCCACCCCCTATGAATGGCAGCTTCTCCCCAAGGAGATCATACGCCGCTACTGAGAGTCACTCTGGGAAATCCCACCACCCGATCTATGGTTGACAATTCCCCCGGGGGCGATAAGATCAATCGATATGGAAACTTACCGCGAATACGTAGGCAACCCCCACGTCCATTCCGTCTACTCTGACGGTTCGGGCTGCCACGCTGACATCGCCGAAGCAGCCGAAACCGCAGGGCTGAACTTCCTCATCACTACCGATCATAACGTCTGGGTCGATGGCGTGGAGGGATACCATGGTCGCCTCCTGCTGCTGGTAGGGGAGGAGGTACATAACGTCCGGCGCCATCCCCAATCCAACCATCTGCTTGTATACGGTGCCGAACAAGAAATGGCACCTTACGCCTTCGGCAGCACCCAGACTTTGATCGATAAAGTAAAGGATCGAGGGGGGTTCTCTTTCGTCGCCCACCCCATCGACAAGGGGGGCCGTATCCACAATGAAGGGGAGTCTATCCCCTGGACAGACTGGCCTCTGGAGAACGTCACAGGGCTGGAGATCTGGAACTACATGTCGGAGTTCAAGGGGCTGCTCTGGTCGCGACTTGCTGCCCTGATTTACTCCCTGCGACCTGACCTGGGGATTCGGGGACCATACCGAGCCGCGCTCAAGCTCTGGGACGAGATGCTGCGCAAGGGTCTGCACGTGGCGGCCATAGGAAGCGCTGATGCCCATGCCACCACCTACCACATGGGGCCCATAAGACGGGTCGTCTTTCCATACGAGTATCTCTTCCGCTGTGTGAATACCCATCTTCTGACCGAAGGGCCGTTGACGGGCGATCTGACCCGGGATAAGAACCTCATCTATGCAGCTTTGAGGGCTGGACGGACGTGGGTGGGTTATGATCTTCCCCACACAACGCGGGGTTTCCGCTTCGTCGCGCGGAGTGGTTCGGCTCGCGTGACTGTGGGGGAGGAGCTGAAACGCCTGGGGGCGGTGACGTTGGAGGTGGATCTACCGGCCAAGGGAGAGATCCGGCTGTTGCGGGACGGCAAAACTCTACGACGCGCTCAGGGCACGTCCCTGCGTTACACATCGGCGGAGGCCGGCGTCTATCGAGTCGAGGTCTACCGACGCTTCCGGGGTCTGCGCGTGGGCTGGATCTTCTCCAGCCCCATCTACATCTACTGACAGATTGAACCTGAACACAAAAGAGGCCGACGATGTCGGCCTCTTTTCATACTAATGATGTTAACGTTACCAACGAATCCGACTAGACGAGCTCCGCACCAGGACCTTCGGTGTAGAAGGCGGCGTTAGTCTCAATGTCGTCCATATATTCCTCGGGCACCTCATCCTCAGGGAAGATGGCCTCATTGGGGCAGGTCGCCATGCAGGCGCCACAGTCAATGCAGGTGTCCGGGTCGATGTAATACAGGGGCCACTCGTCGTTGTCCTCGACAAAGTGGATGGAGTCGGTGGGGCAAATGTCAGCACACTCGCCGACTCGCTCGCACAATTGGGTGATCACGTATGCCATTCTGGTCCTCCTTGGAGTTTAATAATGAGAATCGTGCAAAGGGATGGGGTCTCCCTTAACGTTTACATTGTACACCGGAGCCGGGGAGTGTCAAGGAGACGCCAGTCTTTCCAGAACTGCCGCGACGTCCCCCAACAACTGCCCCTGATCGAAGATCCCTTTCTGCAACAGTGACTCCACACGAGAGAGAAGGAACTCCCGTTCGATAACTGTGAGATCCTTAGCCGTCACAACAATGACGGGGATGTCACGTGTCGTCTTATTCCTCTTCAGGCTCTCCAGCACGGCGAAACCATCCACGTCCGGCATCATCAGATCCAGGACAATCACATCGGGGGGATCGGAGTGAATCCTCATGATGGCTTCCGCGCCGCCCGAAGCAGCCACCACCTCGTAATCTACCTCTTCCAGGATGCGCAACAGGAGATTTCGGTCGTCGGGATTATCATCCACGACCAGTATCTTCGAGGGGGACACGACATCAGAGAGGCGTGCCAGGGCATCCAATAGATCCTGTTCCAGAATAGGCTTCACCAGATAATCGGTAACGCCCATACTCAAGCCCCGATCCCTGTCACTAACAATAGAGCAAACGACAATGGGAACGTTCTGAGTCTCGGGATCTGACCTCAGATTCTGAATAATCTGCCAACCGTTGGCGTCGGGTAAGAGAATGTCCAGCGTAACAGCGTAAGGTTGAAGCCGCTTGACCTCATCGACGACTCGTTCTCCCCGCGTCAATCCTACAACGCGATATCCTTGCTGTTCCAGATAGCGGCGGAAAAGGGTGATAACACCCTCATCGTCATCTACCGTGAGGATAAGCTTGCCCTCACCTTGAACTTCGCCTTCTGGTTTCTCTGCTGAGGGCCCATCGAGGGGAAGGGAAATGTAAAAGATGGTCCCTTTTCCTACTTCACTCTCAAACCAGATACGCCCACCGTGCGCCTCGACAAACTTCTTACTCACAGGCAGTCCCAGACCGGTGCCGCCATAACGACGTGTGGATGAAGAATCAACCTGGCGGAACTCCTGGAAGACCTCGTCGTATTTCTCAACGGGAATACCGATGCCGGTGTCTTCGACGGCAATAAGGATCTCCCCATCCTGTCGCTCGGCCGACACTCGAATGTAACCCTGCTCCGTGAACTTTGCAGCGTTACCGACCAGGTTCAAGATGACCTGGCGAATGCGGCGCTCGTCGGCGAGAACAAGAGGCAAATCCTCGGGCAGATCTTGCTGGAGATCCACCGGCCTTTCCTTGACGAGCGCTATAGCCGTGGTCAATACACCCTGGACAACCTCTCGGATATCGGTGGGTTCGAAGACAAACTCCATCTTGCCTGCTTCGATCTTGGAGAGATCCAGTACGTCGTTAATGAGATTGAGCAGATGCTTACCACTGTCGTGGATAGCCTGCAAATCCGTCGTCTGCATCTCCGTGAGAGGGCCATCGATCCCCTTGAGGATAACCCTCGAGAAGCCGATGATAGAGTTGAGCGGGGTACGCAACTCGTGGGACATATTCGCCAGGAACTCACTCTTCAGCCGGTCCACCTCTTTAAGACGTTCAGCGGTCTCCTGAGCCTCCTGGTAAAGACGTGCATTCTCCAAGGCCACACTCACGTTGACAGCCGCGTTCCGTAGAACCGCCATCTCGTTATCATCGATGGAGGGGTGTCCAGCTTGGCGCGCCAGCGTAAGCACGCCTAACACCTCATCGCGGACGATGAGGGGAGCCGAAAAGGCTTCCTCTAACTCCAACTTATCTAGCAATTGCTCAAAATTCGGATGCCCCCGCAGCCGTCGGTCAAAGGACCAGAGGACAGGCCGCCGCAAACGGATCACCGTCCCAACTCCCGGAATATCCCCCAACTTGAAGTGGGAATCGTCCATGAGCAGATAACTTCCATCCTGACGGTAGATGGCAACGGGATAGGCAAAGTGCCCATCCCAGCTCCAGACCAACGTCGGCATATCGAAGTGCTGAGCGATGAGCTCCCCTACACCCTCCATCAAGTCCTGGGAGTCGAGGCTGGCAGAGGCTCTCTGCATAACCTCGTTGAGGAAGGCACGACGTTCCGCCTCCTCCTGGGTGCTTTTCAGTAGTACCAGGTTCTCCAGAGCCACCGAAGCTGTGCGAATCACGGTCTCATAGAATCGCACCTCCTCTTCGGTGAAGCCGTGAACCTCCCGTGTATAGACGAATACCATGCCGTAGGGCATATCCCGCACCGTCACCTGGAATGCGGCCATCCCTCGCACGCCGATCTGGCGATAAACATCTAGGTTAGCCTTGTCAAAGACGGACTCCTTCATGACGTCCGAGGTGATGAAACGCCCCTCCTGCTCCAGGATCTGGTACAGATCCATCCAGTATCCCAATGGATAGGCCCCTTCTCTCGTGTCTGACCCACCATCGCGGGACCAGCTCTGGACCACACGGAGATCCCTCGGATCTCCGATGGGATCCAGCAAGCCAAAGACAACCCGAGAAGGCTCAGGACGCTGGCCCAGTCCCTCAACGGTCAACTTGAAGATCTCCTGTAGACTCTGCGCGGCACCGATCTCCCGGCTTACTTCATAGAGAGAACTCGTCTCGGCCAGCGTCTCCCGTGTCTGTTCGAAGAGCAAACGGTTTTCCAACGCCAGGGCCAGCTGATCTCGCACCGCCTCCACAAGGGCTATCTCGTCCTCGGTCCACATGCGCTCCCCATCCGGCTCCTCAAAGTGCAGGACGCCGATGGGTTCATCGTGCAGTGTAATGGGCGCGAGCAGGGATGCTCCATCGCCCTCACGGTACTCGGTGACAAGGCCTCTATCAGCCAATTCACTTACCGGGATCGAGGGCGGAGATCGTAAGGGTTCAATTTGACTGAGATCGTAAGTGTAACCGACTACGTCCTCGGTATCAACGTACTCCGTCCACATCTCACCCGTCAGCTGGCGCTGGAGCTTCTGAAGGTCCTCGAGTCGAGCCTGAGCTTCAGCAAAGAGGCGGGCGTTGGAGATGGCATTAGCCAGCTGGCGCGCCATGGTCTCCAACACTACAATATCCTCATCGGAGAAAGCTCTCTGTTGGGTTGACTGGATGGACATGGCTCCCAGGACCTCTCCATGCGCGGAAAGAGGTAAGGCCAGCTCCGATCGAGTCTCCGACAGATAAGGATTATCGAAGCGCGCCCCCTCCTCACCCACATCCAACGCAATCCGGGGCTCGTTCTGAACGATGCAGGCACCGATCATCGAGGACTCATCGACCCGCAACCTATGTCCGGCCGCTATCATCCGCTGACCCGCCTCACCCGTCCCCGCCCCGAGCGTGGCCCATTCCCTCGTATCATCCAGAAGGAAGACACCGGCGTAGTAGAGATCAAAGCGATCGCGGATAAGCCGGACAGCTTCGGGCAAGAGATCCCCGATGTCCAGAATGGAGGTTGCGGCCTCTGAGATCTCCGAAGCAGTCTGGAGCTGCACGGCTCGTCTCTCCACCTCTTGCAATCGCTGGGCGTTGACGATGGAGGTTGCCGTCTGGTTCACCATCGCCACCATAAGCTCAACATCCTCTTCAGTGAAATCGGGCTCATCCATGCGATTGATGGCCGTGACCGTGCCCAGAATCTCGTCCTGATAGACGATAGGTACCACGATGATAGAACCAGAATCCATTTCGAGGCGGCGCTGGCGCACTTCAGCACTCTCGCGAGGATCGGGCTCACCCTTCAAGGAGAGAGCCGGTTCCCTCTCACGCAAAACCCAACCACTCAGCCCGCTCCATAGCTCCTCGAAAGAGATATCTGCACTGAGGTAGTCCCGACCAGGGCCACCGCGCACGAAGTGGACGACCTCCTCGGTCTGCAGATCGAAAGTCATGAGAGAGGTGCGATCTGCCGGAAGGATCTCAGCGATTAGATCGGTGATTTCCTGCAACACCGCTCCAAGATCTCTGATCGTCATCACCGACCGCCCCACCCTGTACAACGCTTCGGTCCGAGCCAGAGCTTCCTGGGTGTCCTCCAACAGACGCACGTTCTTAATGGCAGCCGCCGCCTGGTTGGCCATAGCCATCATCAGATCGGCATCATCCTCGGTGAATTCAGGCTCCTCTAGACCATTGATGGCCGTCAGTGTACCCAGACGCTCGTCGCGGTAGAGCAGAGGCACAACGATGATGGACCCCGCGTCATCTTCCCGACGTCGCTGCCGAACCCTGGGACTCTCCCGAGGATCAGGGATGCTTCTGGGCGAGAGAGCAGGCTTCCGCTCTTGCAGAACCCAACCCGTCAATCCCTCCATGAGTTCGTCAAAAGGAATGATGGTGGTCAGATCAGGACGCCGCCCTCCGCCGGCCGAGCCAAGGACCTCCTGGGCCTCCATATCTATAGTGTACAACACCACGCGCTGGGCGTTCAGTGCTTCAGCCACATTATCGACAACCTGCTGAAGAAGAACCGATACGCTCTCGACGCTGGTCATTGCACGGTTAGCTTCGTACAGAGCCTGGGTTCGTTTGAGGTTGTACTGAGTCTCCTCGAAGAGACGAGCATTCTCGATAGCATTCGCAAGCTGATCGGCCATAGTTTGCAGGATAATCACATCGTCCTCAGAGAAGGCAGCGGTCTCCTCTGATTGAATGGTCATGGCACCTATGGCGCGCCCCCGGCTGACAAGGGGGAGGGCCAGTTCGGAGTGAGTGTTGGGTAACAAGGGATTGTCAAAGCGCGTGGCCTCCTCGCCTACGTCCAGCGCGATGCGCGCCTCCTGTGTGGCCACACATTGTCCGATCATGGAATCGCTACCCACCTCCAGCTGATGACCAGCTTCAATCATCCGCCGTCCAGCTTCACCCGTACCGGCACGTAGCACAGCCCATTTACCTTCATCATCCACGAGGAAGAGACCCACGTAGTAAAGGTTAAAGCGCCTGCGAATGAGATCGACCCCGGCATCAAGCAATGACTCCACGACGAGGATGGAGGATGCTGCGCGTGCTACCTCCGATGCCGTCATCAACTGCACGGCTCGATCCTCCAGTTCGAGCAACAGGCGCTCCCGCTCCTCTTCCGCTCTATTGCGCTCCGTGACATCCAGCATCACGCCCACCATACCCATTATCGTACCGTCCGCACTCCTCAAGGTGGTCTTTGTGAAGAGGACGTCGTGTCGCTGCCCGTCAGCGTACTTCACCTGAGCTTCATATTCCTGGAAGCCCGGCTCCCGAATCAGCGCCATATCCGCCTCATGATAGATATCGGCAAGATCCGGCGGGATGGCTTCCGGCAGATCATAGACCGTGGCACCCTCGATCCGCTCTTTTGGAATACCCAATACCTGTTGAGCAAAGGCGTCATTCACGATCTGGTACGCGCCATCCACATCCTTATAGAAGACAGGATTGGGCATGGCGTCGAGGACATCCTGAAGCATTGTGGTGCTGGCGCGCAATTCACCCAACAAGCGAGCGTTCACGATAGCAGCAACGGCCTGGTTCACCATCGCCGTCATCAGCTCTACGTCATCCTGAGTGAAATCAGGTTGATCAGGCCGGTTGATAGCCGTCATGGTACCGAGCAACCGATCCTGATACATCATCGGCACCACGACAATAGAACCACAATGGGTCTCGCGACGGCGCTGCTGCACCCGAGGGCTCTCTCTAAGATCGGGAGCACCCTTCGGTGAGAGAGCTGGTTTCCGCTCACGGAGGACCCAGCCGCTCAAACCATCCCAGAGCTCGTCGAAGGGAACTTCGGTTATCACACTCTCCAAACCCACCCCCCCGCGTTTGAAGTGGGTGACCTTCTCTTCCTCCAGATCGAAGGTGATGAGGGAGGTGCGATCAGCCGGCAGAGTACGTGCCACGGCGTCGGTTACATCCTGAAGCAACTCATCGAGGTCTCTCAATGCCATGACGCTCTGCCCGATCTTGTAGAGAGTTTCGGTACGGCGCAACGCTGTATTCACCTGCTCGAAGAGACGCGCGTTGGAGATAGCGTTGGCCAGCTGATCGGCCATGGTCTGTAACACGGTGACGTCCTCACTTGTGAAAGCACCCCGTCGCTTCGACTGGACGGTCATGGCACCGATGACCTGGTTGCGACTGATTAGTGGCAATGCTATCTCGGAGTGAGTGTCAGGGAGCACGGGGTTATCAAAGCGCACGGCCTCCTCGCCCACGTCCAACGCAATGCGAGCCTGACGCTGGGCGACGCACTGACCAATCATCGACTCACCACCGATCCGCAGCTGATGTCCGTCGGCCAGCATCTTCTGGCCTGCTTGACCCGTGCCTGCCCGCAAGATGGCCCACTCTGCATCTTCATCTACCAGGAAAATACCGACGTAATAAAGATCAAAACGCTCACGAATCAGATCAACCGCCGTGTTGAGAAGAGATCCCGTCTCCAAAATCGACGAAGCTGCCTGGGCGATCTCTGAAGCGGTCTGCACCTGCACGGTGTAGCGGTTAATGACCTTCTGCAAGGCTCCCCGTATTTGCTCCTGCTCCGACAAAATGACGCTCTCGCGTCCTTCGAGATACCCTCGCAAGAAGAACTCTGTGAAGACATCCGTCGCCGAAAGGGCCGCATGCAGCCC
>JBNGDR010000011.1:0-16550 GCA_049975685.1 Anaerolineae bacterium | reverse complement strand
CACCTGACGCTTGGGAATATCGATCACGAGATTGCCCACCCGGACGCGACCCGTATGGCCCACGTCCCGTCCCACACGACGAAGGACAGCCTTGACGCGGGCCACGACCTCGCGCGGACTGAAGGGTTTGGTGACGTAATCATCGGCGCCCAGCTCCAGACCGATGAGACGGTCCGTCTCTTCAACGCGGGCGGTGAGCATAATGATGGGCAGCTCAGCCAACGTGGGATCGCGACGCACGGCACGGCAGACGTCCAGACCATCCAGACTGCCGGGCAACATGAGATCGAGCACCATCAGGTCAGGTCGCTCATGGCGCGCCATGGATAGAGATGTCTGACCATCGCGAGCAACGATTACGCGATAGCCAGCCTGTTTCAGATAATCGCTGACGACTTCAACGATGTGGAGCGCGTCATCCACAACGAGAATGGTTTCGGTGGGCACCTGTGCCTCCTTGAGAAATACGGTGAGCGGTGATTAGAGAGCAGGGAGCAGTGATCTGGGACCAGGGATCGGGCTTCTTATCGACTATCCAATCTAATCCAGTGTTTGTCAGGGGTAGTGTGATGTGTCATCCGGCAACTCCCTGTGGTCTTACGATCCCATTATAGCGCGAGGTCGCGTAAACGGAATACGGAGTACGCAACACGCAATACGCAATACTCTCCCTCACTCGTACCGCAGAGCTTCAATAGGATTGAGACCGGCCGCCTGGTTGGCGGGGTAGATACCGAAGAAAAGACCTGTCACCAGCGAGAAGCTTACGGCCAGCAGGATAGATCCGCCTGTCACCGCTGAGGAGAACATGCCTGTAAGGTTCACCAGATAGGCCAACCCGGTACCCAATCCAATGCCGAAGAGACCCCCCAGCAGGCTAAGGATCACGGCCTCCATCAGGAACTGGAGCAGGATATCCCCCTTGCGTGCGCCGACGGCCTTTCGAAGACCGATCTCACGCGTCCGCTCGGTGACGGAGACCAACATGATGTTCATAATACCTATGCCCCCGACCAGAAGGCTGATACCTGCGATAGCACCCAGGAAGACGGTCAGGGTATCGGTGACGCTGGTCGCCATACTGAGAATATCGGCCTGGTTGATGATATTGAAGTCCGCGTCATCTTCCGGCTCCAATCCGTGAAGATCGCGTAATGCGGCGTCGATCTGATCCTCGGCAGTATCAACGAGATCTTCTGACTTTGCCATCACGTCGATGCGACTCACGCTTAGATCGCCCACGACGTTCCGACCGGGAAAGATCTTGGTTTGCGCCGTGGATATAGGTACAAAAACGCTGTCATCCACACTGGAAAGCATGGAGTCTCCCTCTTCAACCAGCACACCAACGACGGTAAGAGAGATTCTGATACCGCTGTTGTTGGCAACTTTAATCTTCTGCCCTACCGGATCAAAGTCACCGAAGAGCTCCTCGGCAATGTTTGCGCCCAGAACGACGACCTTCGAACGTCGGTCCACGTCATCTTCAGTGATGAATTCCCCATCCCTCAAACTCAGATCGTGCAGATCCCGGTAACTCTGGGGCACACCGGTCACGGATGCGCTGAGGTTGATGTCGCCGTAGATGAGTTGCCCGGTGCTGCTGTATTGAGGCACGACGAGCTCCGCCGTCGAAAGGTTGTTGAGATCTGCGAGGGCCTCAGCGTCCTCCATGGTCAATCCCAGGGATGCGCTCCCACCACTGCCACCGACCCGCCCCATACCACCAGAGGTCACGATGAGCATATTGGTACCGATGCTGTTAATCTGATCCGTGATCTCGGCCTGGGCACCCTGACCGATGGACATCAGCGCGATAACGGCAGCCACGCCGATGATGATCCCCAGCATCGTCAGACCTGAGCGCAGCTTGTTAGCGACCAGACCGTCCAACGCGACGCGCACATTCTCCCACAAATCCGCTAGTTTAGTTATCATTTTATCTCCTCAGGGGTAGTCAGTTAGTCAGATAGTCTGGTAGTCTGATAGTCCGGTAGTCACAGACCTGGACGTAGTTGGAATATCCGACTAAGGACTATTTGACTACGAGACTACTGAACTGTTAGACTACCCTCCCGTCCATTAGGTTGATGGTCCGCTCTGCCTCTGCCGCGATGGTCTGATCGTGGGTCACCATCACCAGCGTGATGCCCTGCTCCCGGTGCAGGCGGTGAAAAATATCCATGATCTCCCGGCCCGATTTCGAATCCAGGTTTCCGGTGGGCTCGTCGGCCATGATGATCTTGGGGTTGTTGATGAGCGCCCTCGCGATAGCGACGCGCTGCTGTTGCCCACCGGAGAGCTCTGTGGGATGATGATCGACCCGGTGGCCCAGCCCCACCTCTTCCAGAGCGACCCTGGCACGCTCTCTCCGCTCGCCGGGTTCCGGACGCTCCCCGTTTCGACTGTACTGTAACGGCAGCATCACCTGCTTGAGCGCACTGGTACGAGACAACAAATTGAAGGTCTGGAAGACAAAGCCCATCTCCCGGTTGCGAAGGGTCGCCAGCTGCTGCTCTTTCATCCCACTGACGTCCGTCCCGTTCAATACGTACGTACCGGAGGTCGGCACGTCCAGACAACCGATGATGTGCATTAACGTCGACTTACCCGAGCCTGAGGGCCCCATAATGGCGACCCACTCGCCGGCCTTGATGTCGAGGGTAGCGCCACGTAATGCATGCACCTCCACCTCGCCCATCTGATAGGTCTTGGTCAAATCACGAACTTCGATCAAACTCATCTTAAGGCCTCCCGCCTCCAAAGATGCCCATGCCCGGCATCGGAGGAGCTTCATCCTCGTTGTTATCGGTCGCCACCTCTGTGAGCACCCCGACGACGTCACCCTCACTCACACCTTGCACAATCTCCACGTTCCCTGCAAGACTCTTGCCCAGGACGACGGAGACCCGCTCGAACTCATCCGAGTCCTTCTGAACCATCACATAAGCGCCATCCCCCTCCAATTTGATGGCTCGCTGTGGTAGATAGAGTACGTCCTCCCACTGCGCAATGATGATCTCGACATCCACCGTCATGCCCACACGCACACCGTCGGGGCGTTCCATCAATCCAACGGTGACGGGATAGAGCACCACGCCCGAGGTCGTCTCCCCCTGCGGCGCAATCTCCAGAACTTCGCCGGGGATGGTCAGCCCATCCAAAGCCTCCACCGCCACCCCCGCCGTTTGTCCCTCGCTCACCTGCGTGACGTCGACCTCGTCCAGAGATATATCCACCTCCAGACTCTCCAGGTCGGCCACGATAACCGCGACCGTCCCAGAAAGCATCTCATCCTCGACCGCATTCAACTGGGTGATGGTGCCGTCAAAAGGTGTCACCAGCGTCATATTCTCGAGCTGGCGTCGCGCCTTCTGCAGAGAGATCTCCGCTCGTTCCACATTGAGCTCGGCGGCCTCGACCTCTTCGTCCGTCGGTCCGGCAAGGATCTCGTCCAGGTCGATCTGCGCCTGCTCCACCTTGCTCCACGCCGAAGCCAGATCGTTGTTATCAACGTCCAGGGCGATCTCATAGGCCAGCTGTGCCTGCTCGTAGGCCCACGTCGCGTCCTGGAGTTGCAATCCTACAACAACGTTCTGCCCCGAACGCTCGTAGTTACCCTGAGCCTGCTGCACCTCCCTGGCCGCCAGATCCACGTCCGCTCGCAATTGCGCCAGCTGTGCCTCTGACGTGCCCTCTTTCACCTGGGCATAGGAAGCCTTAGCACTACTCAACGCCGCCTCAGCAGCAGCGATCTCGGCGTCGGTCGGTCCCTGGAGCACCTGCTCCAGCTGGACCTGCGCCTGTGCCAGGCTTGCCTCCGCGCTCTCCACGGTTAGCTCCAGGCTGGTCGCGTCCAATCGCACCAGCGGTTGACCTTCTGTAACCCTGTCGCCCTCGGTCACGTAGACCTCCGCCACCCGCCCCTGCGTCTCAAAGATCAGCGACCGCTCCCGGGCCGGAGTGAGATTACCGCTGGCCTCAATGGAGTCCTGAAGGGTCCCGCGCTCCACGACAACCAGCTCCGTGACCTGTTGCGACGTTTGCGCTCTGGCCCCCCGGGGTTTCAACCACTCGCTGTAACCCAGGTAGGCGCCGCCTACCAATACGATGATCAGTGCTACTATCCACCACTTCCTTTTCATACTCTTCTCCTTAAGAAATACAGGGACCAGGGATCGGAAATCAGGGAACAGGAAAACATCTCCCCACCCAGTCTTTTACTCAAATAACACACCCCTTGCATTATTGTCAAAGATCCGATCTAGGGATGTCCTCCGATCATGCCCATGCCCGGAAAGGGACGCTGACCGCCGAAGCGCTCCGTCAGCTCCGTAATATCCGCCAGCACAATCTCGTCACCTTCCTCCAGACCCCTGACGATCTCAACCTGGGTTTCAGAGCGCGCGCCGGTTTCGACAGGGACGGGTATGAACCCACCAGTGCCGAGCTGACTTCCGTTCCCAGAACCGTCCCCCTCGCCCTGAAGGGGTAAGTCATCCGGTGATTGTCCCCCCGAACCGGCCTGTCCTTGAGCGGGGCGCTCCCCAGACCCCAACCCAGGACGTTCTACGGTCTCGCCCTCGGCTAATTTGCGCAACACGATGGTGCGCCCATTAACATTCTG
Source organism: Anaerolineae bacterium (assembly GCA_049975685.1). Classification (GTDB taxonomy): domain Bacteria; phylum Chloroflexota; class Anaerolineae; order B4-G1; family SLSP01; genus DAOTVC01. The sequence continues at coordinate 11,923 of JBNGDR010000011.1, read as the reverse complement.
GACGGCGTTCACAGGAACAAGCAATACATCCTCAACACTGGCCGTGATCAACTCCACGTCGGCCGTCATGCCCGCCCGCACGCCTTCGTCGGTGGCATCGATCATCACGGTGACGGGAAAGAGAACCACACCGGACTGAATGATGGCTGTCGGCGCGACGTAGGTGATGGTTCCGGTGAGCTCTACGTCAGCCAGAGCGTCCAACGTGACAACAGCCAGCTGGCCCACGGTAATCTGCGCCACGTCCGTCTCATCCAACAATAGATCCACGGTCAACACATCGAGGTCACTGATGACCACGACCGGAGCACCCGCCATCTCCCCTTCCTCTGCATTGAGGGCAGTCACTGTACCAGCAAAGGGAGCCGTCAGCGCCATCTGTTCCAGATCGTACTCAGCCCGTGCCAGATCGATCTCGGCCTGGGACACAGCGAGCTCGGCCAGGCGTACCGCCTCATCGGTGGGCTGTTCCAGCAATCTATCAAGGCTGGCCTGCGACTGCTGGACCCTAACCCACGCCAACCAGCGTTCGTTATCCGTAGCACCGCCCACCGTCGCGTTGTACGAAGCCAACGCTTTCTCGTAGACCGCCTGCGCTGACCAGAGCTGGTTGGCCGCCGAGGTATAGTCGGGATCCTCGTTGGGTTTATGAGCGAATGTGCGATCGTAAGATCCCTGGGCCGAAGCCAGACTGGCCTCCGCCCGCGCCAGCGATGTCTCGGCCTTTGCAATCTCCGCCTCCGTCGCCCCGTCTACTACGCTGGCATAATCGGCCTGCACCCCACGAAGGGCCGCCTCCGCAGCTGCGACGTCCTCAGCGGAGGGACCGTCGAGGATCCCTCGGAGATCGAGCCGCGCCTGAGCCAGTGCGATCTCCGCCTGCTGTACTGCCTCCTCCTTGTCGTCGGCCTCCAGGTGAATGAGTAGCTCACCAGCCTCGACGTAGTCACCCACCTCTACCAGAACCTCATCCACCCTGCCATTAGCTGTGAAGCTGAGAGCAACCTCATCGGCGGCGACGATGCTTCCGCTGGCGTCTACCGTGGCACGCAGATCGCCCCGCTCCACGAAGGCTGTCTCCTGTGTCAGCACCGTCAAGGACGCTCTCGCGTCCGCCAGACGACGGACCACAACGTACCCACCATAAACAGCACCAAGTAGTACAGCCACGCCCACGACTATCCACCACTTCTTTTTCATGCATACCTCCTACATATTTCGAGCTACAGAAAGTATAGCGATAGATTGTGGAGAAAGTGTGGAGATCTCTACGAGAACTATGGGAGGTTTGCGTTTGCCCTCTCCGTTGCTGTGAGTACAATGATCGTGGCCCTGGGGTTGACCGGGCCTGAAACCTATGCGCTTTTTGAATCCGACCGCCTTTCTCGCCCTGCTGCTGGCGCTGCCCATCATCGCACTCTACTTCTTGCGCCTGCGCCGCCGGGAGGTAACCGTCGCCAGTATCCTGCTCTGGGAGACGGTCCTCACCGATCGCCACGCCAACCGTCCCTGGCAGAAGCTCCGCCGTAACTGGCTTCTGGCAATACAGATCCTGGCCCTGTTGGCCCTGGTGCTGGCCCTGGCCCGTCCCGCTTTTCCGATTCCGCTGGCCCTCCATGGTCAGATAATTGTGCTACTGGATACCTCGGCCAGTATGCAGGCGACGACGGAGGCGGGTGAGACGCGCTTCGATGTGGCCCTCCGCGCCTTGCGCGAGCTGGCCGGGACCCTTGAAGGCGGCGACGAGGTGACCCTGGTCGCTGTGGGCCCCACACCCCGGCTTCTGCTGCGAGGTGCCGATGCCCCAACCCTACGCCAGAACCTTCCCAACCTCCGGCCCACCGACGGTGGCGCCGACTGGGAAGCCGCCGCAGCCTTGATATCTGGCATGGTCACCGCCGACGAGATCACTACGCTGCTCATTACCGACACGGCCATAGATCAATCGCTTCCCGCACTACCAGGCAACCTCCGCCTCATCACCGTCGCGGATGAGCAGCCCAACACAGGTATCGTCGCCTTCGGACTGCGGCGCACGCCCGAGGGACCGACCGCCTTCGTTCGCCTGTTGAACAGCGGTCCCAACACCCGGCGTACCCTCTCTCTTTACGCCGATGACGTACTCGTAGAGCGACGTTCGGTGGAGCTGCCGGCCCAGGCAGGGGCATCTTTCATCTTCCCCGAACTGCCGGCCTTCACCTGGGCCGAGGTGCGTCTCGATGGTGCCGACGCGCTGGCACTCGACGACCGGGCGTGGCTCGCCCTTTCGGGAACGGGAAGCGGGCACGTGCTACTCGTCACCGATGGAAACCGCTTCCTCGATCAGGCCCTGGGCGCTCTTCCCGATCTGACCGTAGAACGTGCCAACGATCTCCAGCCCCTCCAGACCACCGACCAGCCCTACAACCTCCTCGTAAGTGATGGACCTTTCACCAGCACTTTACCCACCATCAACAGCTGGTTCATTAACCCAGGAGCGGGCAGCCCCTGCGGTGAACCCGGTGCCGTCTTCACTCCCACGACCGTCACCCGGGGGGAGTGGAGCCACCCCCTCCTGCAATATGTGGATTGGTCTGAGGTCCATGTGGCGCGTGCCCGGGGCTACGTCCCCCCCGCCGACGCAACCCTCCTGCTTGAAAACACACGCGGCCCCCTGCTATGGGTGATCGAGCGGCCCGGACAGCGTGTTGCCTGCCTGGCTTTCGACCTCCACGACTCCGACCTCCCCCTGCGACTTGCTTTTCCCGTGCTCACCTCCAATCTCGTCACGTGGCTGCTTCCCGAGACCTCAACCGAACCCCTCCATCCGTACCCCAGCGGACGGACGTGGCTCCCACCTCTGCCGCCGAACACCACGGAAGTCAACGTCATCCTGCCCGATGGCGAGACCCTGACCGTGCCACCCGGTACGCCCGTGAACGCCACGCGTGCGGGGCTCTACCGCATCGACGCAGAGAGCGCCGACGGAACCATCACCCGCTTTGCGGCGCTCTCCCTCCTTGACGAAAGGGAGAGCAATCTCCACCCCCGGCCCATTACTGTAGGAAAGACGATCCTCACACCAACCGCCGATACAGAGCCGGGCTGGCGCGAAATAAGAAATTGGGCGACGGCCATCGCATTGGCCCTGATCCTTCTGGAGGCCGTTGTGTGGTGGCAACCTACTTTCCTCCACCAAGGTGCTCTACCCAGCCGCCGACCGCTGCTGGAACACCTCCGGCTCCGCCCCATCCCCCTCATCCTGCGCGCCCTCCTGGTCGCTACGGTCATCCTCGCCCTCCTGGATATTCGCTGGACCCGGCCTACCCGAGATCTGGCAACCGCCTTCCTGCTCGATCGCTCCGCCAGTACCAGGGCGTCCTGGGAGGAGGCCACCACCTTCGTCGCCGAAGCCCTGGCACAGAAGGCACCCGACGATCGCGCAGCCATCGTCGTCTTCGGAGCACGAGCCTGGGTGGAGCGAGGGCTCTCCACCGCGCCCGAGATGGATACCGTCGCCACCTATCCCCACGTCGAAGCCACCGACATCGAAGCGGCGGTACGTATGGGGGCCGCTCTACTTCCTGAAGGGATACCGAGACGGCTGGTACTCCTCACCGACGGCCTGGAGACGAGGGGACGCGCAATAGCGGCCCTTCACGACGCCGACCTGCGGGATATCGACCTGCAAGTGGTAGAGTTAGGCGATCAGAGAGCCGGCCCGGAAATCTGGCTGGAGGATCTACGCCTGCCCGCTACAGTATATCCAGGGGATCATGTACCCGTCGGCGTAAGTATCGGTTCAGATCACGCCGAAAGGGTGCTCATCACCTGGCAAGCGGGAGAGAGTTCAGGGCACGAGGAGATCAACGTGCTCGCAGGACATAACAACGTGATCCTCACAGTCCCGGCAGAAAAGGCAGGGTTCATCCCACTGAACCTATGCCTGGTGGCCGGAGCAGATACCTATGCGCAGAACAACTGCACCACCGGCTGGCTCCACATTGAAGGGCCGCCCCGTCTACTCATCGTGGGTGCGGACGCCGAACGCTCCGCCCTTGTTGAGGCCTTTCAACAAACCGGGCTGGAGATACAGGGGACAGAACCCAATGCCCTCCCGCTGACCGTCCAGGGATTTGCCGATTATGCAGGGGTTATCCTCGTCAATACCTCCGCACATGAGATCCCTGCGCAAGCACTGGAATCCCTGCAGATCTTTGTCCGCGACCTCGGAGGTGGTCTCGTCACCGTGGGAGGCCCTGAAAGCTACGGCGTGGGAGGATGGCTGGAAACGCCGCTGGAGGAAACCCTGCCGGTGAGAATGCTCGTCCAGGACCCACGTCGCTTCCCCCCGCTGGCGATGGCTGTCGTCATCGACAAATCGGGGAGCATGAGCGCTGCAGAGGGCGGCCCCGGAAGCACAGGCATACCCAAGATACGCCTGGCAGCGGAGGCTGCCGCACGCGTCGCCGAAGCGCTCAATGACACAGATACTCTGGCCGTCATTGCCTATGACGATCGAGCCGCAGTTACCCTCGGCCCGGTGCCCATGAGCCAACGAGAGAGCCTTATCGCGGCCGTACTACGGCTCCAGGCCGGAGGTGGGGGTATCTACGTGCGAGAGAGTCTCGACCACGCGGCGTCACTCCTGAGACAGGTCGAGCCGGCACCAGGACAACAACGTCACATCCTGTTACTCGCCGACGGTAGCGACGCCGAGCATCAGGAGGGGGTCATATCGCAGGTGGCATCCCTGCGGGCGGAGGGCATCACGGTGAGTGTGGTCGCCATCGGCAACGGCCAGGACGTCGCCTTTCTAGCGGAGGTCGCCGAGACGGGCGATGGACGTTTCTACCTCACCGAGCGTGCCTCCGATCTACCCGACATCTTTGCCGAGGAAACCGCACGGGCTAAACGCTCCTACATCATTGAGGAGACCTTCTACCCGGAGCCCGTCTCGACGTGGGCACCTCTAGCCAACATGGCGGCAACGCCCCCGTTGCATGGCTACGTCGCCACGACAGCCAAAGGGAGCGCCCAGGTGGTGTGGCAGACAGCTCAGGGCGATCCACTGCTGGCCGCCTGGCAATATGGGCTAGGACGCGCTGTAGCCTGGACCTCTGATGCGACGGGGCGATGGGCGGCGGGCTGGGTCGCCTGGGAGGATTTCGCTCGCTTCTGGGGCAGCGTCGTCCGCTGGGTACTGCCGCCCCCATCGGATGAAGGGTTGACCGTTCAGGTAACGGCAGAGGCAGAGCAGGCCGAAGTTACCATCGATGTGACGACGCCCGAGGGTGGATACGTTAACGACCTCGATCTATACCTGCAGATCTCACGACCAGGGGTAGAGGAGACCTCTCAAGAACGAAGACTGCAACAAACCGCGCCAGGACGTTACGAGAGCAATTTCGTCGCGCCTGAATCAGGCGTTTATCTGTTGCGTATCCATGGAGATCGTAATCTTACCTCCGGTTGGGCAAGATCTTATCCGACAGAATTCCGTCCCAATGATACCGAAGCCGCAGTAGCGCGTCTCATCTCTCAGACAGCGTTGGAGCCGGTGGAGGAGCCCGGCGCGGTCTTCATTCACGATCTACGGGGTCGAAGGACAGGGCAACCCCTGGCACCGTGGCTTCTACTGATCGCGGCCCTGCTCTGGCCTGTGGATATCGCCTGGCGACGGCTGCGCCCCTCACGCGCCGATCTGGAACATCTGGCACAAGGCATGCGGACGAAGATAAAGGATCTGAGCCCCTCATGGCGCCCCACACCTACCGAAGCGCCGACCTCCCTGGCATCTCGTCTGCGCCGGCGCCAACCGAAAAAATCCACGCCACCGCCCGCTGAACCGCCGCTCGAAGCACCCGCACAAGACGAACTACCTGCAGACCAAACGGTGCCCTCCTCCTCGAAGAGACACAAAGACCCGCGCGGTGGGACGGAATCCCTGGCCGCGCGGCTTAAAAAGCACCTCGAAGAAGAACCTTAACCGTCGCTTCAAATATATCCCGTGCTCAGGCAGTCAAGGTCAGGTCGTGATCAGAGACACTGTTCCACAAACGCTGCAGCTGAGCCAGATAATTCTGATAATTGACGAAGACCTTGGCGATCTCTTCAGGCGGTGAACCAGCTACCGTCTCCCACAACAGGGTAATCACCACCGAGGCGACTGTGGAGTTGGGCATGCTGAAGGGATTCTCCATCGGCATTAAGATCACAAGCTCGGCCTCACGGGCCGGGCATAGTGACTTACAATCGGTAAAAGTAACGGTGTTAAGTCCCTTTTCACGCGCCAGACGGACGATGCTCCCTGCGTCAGGACTTGGTATCCGCAGCGCGATGGTTAACAGGAGATCTTCGGGCTCCATCTTCTCTAGCACAGCAGCCGCTTCCACCATGTTTGGGCGAAACACACTCGCCGGCCATTGGGATAGCTGCAATAGGGCGGTGAGCCAGCGAGCCCGCTCGTAAGAGATGTGCTCTCCAGTGAGCCAGATGTGGCGAGAGCGTTTGATAAGGCGGGTGACTTCTGCCAGCTTCGAGGTCTCGGTAGCGAAAAAGGCCTGGAGATTCTGCAGTGTGCTCTCGTAGAGCAAATGCAGAAGGTTCTCCTCGTCACCACTTTCCCCATAACGTTGATAGACTCTGGTCATCTCATCATGAATCTGTTTCTGCATGACCTCCTTGAGTTCGGAATGGTCTCGATAGCCAATATCCCTGGCAAAATAATCAAGGGTCGCTGGATCTACGTCCAGCCGCCACGCGAGATCAGCCTGGCTGAGAAAAGCGGCTTCAAGTGCATGATCTGATACGTAATCTGCGATCTTGCGAAAGCCCGGCGTCATACCAGCGTACTTCAAACGAATCCTCTTGCGGTACATCCCACCTCCTCGGTCGGGGAACGGCGGCGCCCCTGTATTGCAATGGATGAATCCTACGATATCGGACACAAGGGGGGAGATCGACTCCCTATTTACTATTAAACCATATCCACCTTCCAGAGACCTTCCAAAACCCTTTTTCTAGCTTCCAAAAACCTTCCAGTTTGGAGAAATCTGGATTCCCGAATGTAATCTGGCGGTCAAATTAGGCGGAGGGAAAATAGGGACTCAAATACGCGCGACAAAGGGGCGGTATAGGGAGGAACGAAGGTCTCCACGCCGGTATCAAAACAAGGATAGTGATTCACAAGGAGTGCTGTTCAAATTCGTTACGAAGTTCAGAAGAGGAAAAATCGATTCGGGGGAAAGAGATAGAAAACGACACAGCGACGCTCCCAACGTTGAGAGCGTCGCTGTGTAACTACGTCCAGCCGGAAAGAGCTGCTACTTGGGCAACTCCTGGCGCCAGATCTGCTCAGGGGAAGCCACCTCATATTCGGGAGTCTCCGCCCGGATATCCAGCAGGCGCTTCATATTCTCCTGGCGCTTCTGATAGCGTTCGCCGGTTGCCTCGCCCATCTCGCTGGCCAGAGCCTCCCAGATGAGTCCGAGGATCAGAATCTCGGTACCAAAGCTGGGTACGCCCGCCGGAGACTTGATGGGAACGATGACGGCGGTTTCCGCTTCACGCGCAGGCAAGACCACACCGGTGCCGGTGATACAGACGGTCTTGAGCCCCTTCTCACGGGCCATACGTACAGCATAACCCGCGTCGATGCTCGGGCCATCGTTGACCAGGGCCAGAACAACATCCCCTTCCTTCATCTTCGGGAGGACACTGGCTGTCTCGGTCATGCTGGGGTAGAATGCGCTCGATGATAGTCCAAGATCCTCAAGGTTCTTGGCCATGAAATTCGCGAGGTCGAAGCCCATGAACTCAGCCACGATCCAGATATGCTCAGCTTCCTGGAAGATCTCGATAACCTTGGCAACGTTGCCCAGATCGGTGGTGACGAAGTGCTGAAGATTCTGCTGGGTGTTCTCTACCAGGGCCAGCAAGAGATCCTCAATACCCTCCGCCTCCTCTGCACTGCGGTAGGTCGCGGTGACCTGATCGCGCACGTAGCGCTTGATCTCGCGCGAGAGCTCCCGATACCCGGAGTAACCCAATTCCTGGGCGAAACGAACGACAGTGGCCGGATCGACTTCCACCCGGCGCGAGAGCTGAGTAGCGGTGAGGAAAGCCGCATCCAGCGTGTGAGTCATCAGGAAGTCCGCCAGCTTGCGGAAGCCAGGGGTCAGCCCGTCGTAGTTCTCACGTATTCTTTCTTGAAACATGATGCTCCTTTCTTGCTAAGTGATTAGAGTCGCATAACAACTGGTGTATACCAGTTGGGCGCTTCAGTTTTTGTATAACAAGATTATACCATAGAGAAAACAGAAAGGCAAGGGGCAATTTGTAAAATGCACGTGGAAAAGATGATAATTACAACTTGGAAGAAAAATGCTATCGATTATCGAACAAGGGAGGTGATTTGAAATGAGTAAGAATCTAGTAACTTTTTTGATGTTGATCTCTCTGCTGGGAGTCATCATGGGATGTGGCGGAGGAGAAGAGCCGGAGATCGAACCGACTCCAACGCTGACCATACTCTCGCAGTGGGCAGCAACCGCCAGTGCCAGCTCGGAATACGGCATGCCTAACTGGAGTGCCAGCCGCGCAACGGGGATGCCAAACGTGGACGCCTGTGCAGACGATCCCCGTGCTTGGGCGTCGGCACGCGGAAACGGTCTGGAGTGGCTGGAACTTCACTACGACACGGCCGTCTATGCGACAGAGGTGCGCATCTACCAGACACTGGGACGGGGAGCCATCGCACGGGTGAAGTTTATCGACAGTGAGGGCGCGGAGCAACTTATCTGGGAGGGGACGGATACCGCTACCCTCTGTCCTGGCGTGCTCAGCATATCTGTACCACGTACAGAGTACCAGGTGGTAGGTGTGCGCGTGGAGCTGGACGAGTCGCGGACGGGCTTCTGGAACCAGATAGACGCCGTGGAGTTGATCGGCGTGCAGTAGGTGGGCTACTCACCCAATAGACGCTTGCGCAGCACCTCGGGGACAGATCCCCCCTTCTCAAGGATGCCTAACGTCTCCTCGGGCGTGGGGGGCGGGCCGAGGTCGCTCTCGTCGTCGGAAGCAGGCCGTCCCCTGGGCGCCCCGGGCTTGACGTCTGCCAACCAGAGCAAAACCCCGGCAGGATCGGTGGCCCGATGGATACCCTCCGGAAGCGACGCTTCAGGTAGGGAAGATGTCAGCCACAGCGTGGGGGTCTGGGGACAGGTCGGCGCGGAGACATGGAGCATCTTCGTCGTAAGTATGCACCGATGGGCCGCGGCACCTTCGATCTCCGCGAGGAGGTCATCCCACTGGGGATTGGGGGCCGTGCCCGGTGGCAGCGGGCTCACCAACAGCAGGCGCCCCCTCTCCAGCAAACGCTTCTCTCGCTCGCCCAGATCGACCTGGTCCAGGCCAGATCGCACGAAGAGCAGGATCTCGCCTTCGGCGTGGGTCATCTCGTCCAGAAGTAATGCCGCTTGCTCGCTTCCCCAGAGCGCAGAGGGCGATAGGGATTCGCCCAACAGGAGGCTCACCGTCTCACGGATGAGATCGCGATCTTCCGCCGGCAGGGGGCCGGGGGGGAGATAGACAATAGAACGTTGAAGGAGACCAGCGTTACCCCGATAGAAAAGCAAAGCCGGACGGACCTTGACAGGCAGATTCCGCAGACCCTCGGGATAAGCCGCTTCGTTCCACCGGACAGCCGGGGTTGGCGACAGATCCTCAACAGCCTGAATCTTGCGTGCCTCCTCCAAGCTGAACCCAAGTTGCTCAGCTTCCTCCGGTGAACTCAAGATCTCCGCCAGCGCATATCCCTCTCGATCCCAGCGGATGAGCAGCTCCTTGGCGCGTCGCGTAGACAGGATCCCCCCGAAGAGTAATCGGTACCAGAGCTGTGTCTCGTAGCTGTTGTTTTCCTCTCCGGGTCGCTGCCGCCGAATCTGGGCGACCAGCTCGGCGACGGCGCGTGGATCACGTCCCTTGCGCCCCATGCCCAGACCATCCAGCAATGGAGAACCCAACAATGCTTCGGCGTCCTCAGGTGTGACGCTTCCGCCGTAGATGATCTGAACCCCATCCCCCACCTCGGCGCCAAAGATCTCACTCAGAGCCGCACGCAGGGCACTGACGCCCTCCTCCACCCGCTCAGGAGAGGCGGGCTCGTCCTGCCCCACGGCCCAGGCAGGTTCATAGACAAAGCCCATGCTGAGGATCTCCTCTGCTGTACAGCCTGCCAGGATCTGATTCACCCGCTCGCGAAGCTGGGAGGCGACATCATCATTGAGATGTTCCTCACCCAGCAGGAGCACGGGGCGCAGACCTGACGCCAGCGCGCGGTGGACCATGGCATTGAAGGCGGATGCATCGGCCCCAAAATCGCGTTGGACCTCTGAATGACCGATGAGAACCCAGCTCGCGCCAGCATCGACCAGGAGCTCTCCCGAGAGCTGACCGGTGTGCGCGGGATCCGTCTCCACAGATAGAGTCTGCGCACCAACCTGAAGGGGAGTATTCTGCGTCAGCTTCGCCAACGTCGCCAGGGCCGTCGCCGGCGGGAAGACGACAACATCCATACCACCTGCGTGCCCCTCATCCAATGCCTGGAAAGATACCACGAAGTCCCGGGTTTCTTCCAGGGTCATAGCCATCTTCCAATTCAGCACAACGAAGGGGCGTCGGGGCATGGTGCGTCCTCCTCTGATCATCTATCCGATGGGCGGGGTTCTCGCTCCATGATGATGGTCACAGGCCCATCGTTGACCAGATCCACCACCATGTGGGCGCCGAAGACTCCCGCCGCCACAGGCACATCCTCCGCCGCCACAGCTTCACAGAAAAGATCTACCAATGGCTCGGCAACCTCAGGGGGCGCAGCGTGGACGAAGGAAGGTCGAAATCCCCGCCGAATATCGCCATGGAGGGTGAATTGCGAGACGACAAGAACGCTTCCGCCAACGTCCTGGACAGAGAGGTTCATCTTGCCCTCGGCATCGGAGAAGATGCGAAGATTGGCGGTCTTGTGAGCCAGCCAGCGCGCCTCTCGTTTTCCGTCCCCTTCACCCACCCCCAGGAGTACGAGCAGACCCAGGCCAATGGTACCAACAACTTCCTCTTCGACGGTGACGGACGCTCGGGTGACACGTTGTACGACGGCGCGCATAGGATCCTCCCTTTTCAGATAGATGAACGATGAAACTGCCCGTTCTACAGACGCCGACCTCCAAGAGCTACAACAAAGGCAACAGCCAGACCACCATCATGGCTGAGACTGACCGACCACTCGGTGAGTCCTTGCGCCTCGGCCAAACGCCGGGCCTGTCCGTGCAGGGTCAACGTCGGTTTCCCCCGGCGGTCGTTGAGTACCTCAACGTCCCGCCAGCCGATACCCACCGGCGACAACATGAGCATCCCCACGCCCAGCGCCTTGGAGACGGCTTCTTTAGCAGCGAAGCGGGCCGCCAGCTCCGGCGAGCGCCCCCGGGAGAAACGTACCTCATCCGGCGTGAAGATCCGCTCCAGGAAGCGGTGACCGTAACGCTCCAGCACCCGCTCCACCCGGGTAATCTCCACCAGGTCGACGCCAGTGGTCAGCATGGCTGAAACTCCCTGCTCTTACGAACTGACAGGACCGGCGACGGCCAGGGCGTAGTGCTCGGGATCCAGCCAACGTTGTGCCGCCCTCTGCACATCATCGACGGTCACCGCACCGATGATCTCCGCGTACCGTTGTAGATAATCCAGCCCCAGGTCGTAGCGCTCAATATTGATGAGCGCCTGGGCCACGCCCTCGTTGGTCTCCAGCTGTAAGGGGAGCGCACCGGTGATGTGCGACTTGCTGTCCTCCAGCTCCTCCTCGGGAACAAGCTCGTCACGCATCCGGCGCACCTCATCCAGGATAAGTTCAATGGCACGGTCGACGTTCGCGGGGTGAACACCGGCG
>JBNGDR010000010.1:0-16744 GCA_049975685.1 Anaerolineae bacterium | reverse complement strand
AGCATATACCTCACGTGCTTACTACGCTGCGGCAGGAAGGACGGATGGTGACCGTGGTACTCTTCGGGTTGCAGCGTGATGCCGAGATCTTGACCCGTGCGGCACGCAGTGCCTATCTCAATCCCCTCTCACCACCGGAGAACTACCGGGGCACACCTGCCGAGGCTCTGGAAGCCCTGCAAGAGGGCATTGAGCGTACACGCGGCCACATCGAAGAGCGGGATCAGGCTATTGAGCACCTGCGCGAAGCGCGCATCCGCCATCTGCGTCACTTGCTTTGGCGTCTGCGAGCCAGCCGCACCCTATCTGCGACCATCGCCAGTTACGGGCGCCTTCATTATACTTACGTCGTCTCCGGCTGGGTGCCCGATGCCAGACTGGATGAGTTCAGGACGTTAATGGAGGAGATCTCGCCTCAGACGATGATCGAGGCCAGCGTGCCGCACCCCGACGAAGAGCATATCCCCGTGGTACAATCTGGGGAGTCATCTCTTTTGAGGGCTTTCCAAGGATTGGTGACCAACTACGGCTATCCACGTTATGGGGAGATGGATCCTACACCGGTGCTGGCATTCACTTTCCCTCTCATTTTTGGGATCATGTTTGGCGATGTTGGGTACGGCTTGATCCTGGCTTTGCTGGGTTTGTTGTTGACAAGCCGCAAGCTGGCGGCATTGCGGAGCCTTGCTCTCTTGGGTCCCGTTGTCACCGCCTGCGGCGTCAGCTCCATGCTCTTCGGGTTCTTGTACGGGAGCGTGTTCGGGTTTGAGAATTTACTGGAGCCACTCTGGATTCAGCCCCTAGAAAACATCATGGGCATTTTACTGGCAACGGTGGGTGTTGGTGTGGGAATCCTTACACTGGGCATGATCTACAACATCATCAACGCAGTGTTAGCTCGTGACTGGGGGACCCTTATCTTCGGCCACCATAGCATCGCCGGTTTGGTCTTCTATTGGTCCCTGCTGGGGTTAGCTGGATCGGTTTTCTGGGGTGGGCTGCCTTTATCGCGTGATTTCCTGCTGGGACTGGCTCTTGTTTCTGGCGTAATACTCATCTTTTCAGGAGTTCTGGAGCGCCTGGTGGAAGGGCACCGTCCGTTAATTGAAGATGGGGTCTTCACCTATCTTATGCAGGGGTTTTTCGAGCTCTTCGAAACGCTCATCAGTTTCTTGAGTAATACGCTTTCCTACGTGCGCATGGGGGCTTTTGCTGTGGCTCATGGTGCTCTCAGTGTGGTTATCTTCATCCTGGCAGATTTGATCGGCCCTAACCGGGGCCTGGGTTATTGGACCGTCGTTTTGTTTGGTAATCTCTTCGTTATTGGGTTTGAAGGCGTGATCGTGAGTATTCAAACGCTCCGACTCGAATACTACGAGTTCTTTAGTAAATTCTTCTCGGGAAGTGGCGAACACCGTTCACCTCTGACGCTGGTGGCACCTCCCGAGGATGCGATACCTTGAACTATCATAAAGATCTCTAGTTGAATATATCAGAATTCAGGAGATGAGAATAATGACTATCCTTGTTGCGTTAGCGGCTGGGCTGCTGCCCATTTTGCCCATCATAGTCTATGCTGTGCGTCGGCGCCAAACCAGGGCGGTTGAGTCCACCCGTCGACTGGTCTTGGGGCTTACTGGTTTCAATTTCTTGGTCGCTTTGTTGATGATGGGGCTGGGCTTTATCTGGCTGTTTGCCCCCGATCTGGTGGTAGCCGCCGGGATACAACCGCAGGCTGTGGAGAATCCCTACGCGCCTTTCGCGGCGGCGATTGCCGTGGCTGCCGGTTCTCTGGGCGCGGCCTACGCCGTCGCTGCCACCGGCTCTGCTGCGGTTGGGGCCATCGCCGAGAAGCCCGAGGTGTTCGGTCGAGCACTCATCTTTGTCGGTCTCGCTGAGGGCGTGGCCATCTATGGCCTCATCATCGCTTTCATCATCATAGGCGGATGACATAGTGGCGCTGACATGAAATTGTCGGTTATCGGGAACCAGGCTGCTATCTGGGGCTTTGCGCTTGCCGGGGTAAGAGGTCATGTTGCCACCGATATTGAGTCTCTGCATGCGGCCATCGACGACGCTCTGGCGGATGCGAGTGTGGGGATTGTTCTTGTGACGGAAGACGTGGTAGATCTGGACCGCGAGTGGTTGGAACATCTCATGGTCACTCGCGATACTCCTCTCATCGTTGAGATCCCCGGACCCGAGGGGCCTTCGCCCGATCGCCCTCCTTTGAGTGAGGTTATTCGCAGAACGATTGGGGTTAAGATATGACAAGCGGTAATATTGAGGCTCTGGAGCGGGCTATTTTGAATGAAGCACAGACCGATGCTCGACGGATCCTCGCGGATGCTGAGGCGGAAACGGATCGCATTCAGCGGCAAGCTCGCGAAAGAGCCAGCGGTGAGGCTGAGGCCATTCTGGAAGGGGCTCGCAAAGCCGTTGAAGCCCTGCGGCAGCAGACGACGGCCACAGCTCAACTCGAGGCTCAGAATCTCAAGCTGCGGCGGCGCGAGGCTCTCCTCAGCCACGCTTTCGATGTCGCACGGAAACAGCTTCCTTCTATTGTAGAGGAACCTGGTTACCAGGATCTTGCCCGAGATCTGTTGCATGAGGGCGTGCTGCAGTTGGGGGGACACGCCGATACTCTCATCGTGCGTGCTGATCCTGCTACACAGAAGGTTCTCACGGAAGGCTTCCTTTCCGAGGTAGAGGAGAGGTTGCACGTCAACTTGGAGCTCGGTCGGCCTCTGACGCGGCGCACCGGTTTGATCTTGGAGACCCCTGAGGGTCATTGGCAATATGATAATACCCTGGAGACCCGCCTGGAGCGGATGCGTGAAGATCTACGCTCACCGGTTTATCGGGTGTTGATAGAAGGGAGCCAATGAATCGAATGGACGACTATGGACGTGGGGATTCTCCTGAACGTTCAATGGTTGGGGAGATTATCTGGGTCAACGGCCCGGTGGTGCGCGCCCGGGGCTCGCGTCACGTTGGGATGTTGGAGGTGGTCGAGGTTGGCACAGAGCACATGATCGCTGAGATCATCGGCCTGGAGGGAGATATTGCGACTATCCAGGTCTACGAGGAGACATCGGGCTTGCAACCCGGTGCGCCCGTCTTTGGAACTGGCTCTCCTCTCTCCGTTGAACTGGGACCCGGTTTGCTGAAGAGCATCTTTGATGGTATTCAGCGTCCTTTGCCGGTGATGCAACGGCGCTCGGGCGCCTTCATTGGGCGAGGTATCAAGGTCACGCCTCTCTATCGCAAGGCGCCCTGGCATTTCATACCCGGCATCGACGTGGGATCGTCAGTGACAGGGGGGGCTATCCTGGGTGTGGTTCCAGAGACACCCCTCCTTGAACACCGTGTTATGGTGCCTCCCGATCTGTCGGGTCGCGTCACGTGGATTGCCTCGGAGGGGGAATATACCATCGTAGATCCCATTGCCCGGATCGAGACGGACAATGGGGAGCAGGCACTCACGATGTTGCAGCGTTGGGCCGTCCGCACCCCGCGCCCTTATACCACCCGTCTCTCTCCGGAGAAGCTATTGGTTACCGGTCAGCGCGTTCTTGACGCTATGTTCCCTCTCGCGAAGGGCGGGACGGCTGCCATCCCTGGAGGTTTCGGCGCTGGCAAGACGGTTACTCAGCAACAGATTGCCAAGTGGAGTGATGCGGATGTGATCATCTACGTGGGGTGTGGTGAGCGAGGCAACGAGATGACCGACGTGTTGCGCGAGTTTCCCCACCTGACGGATCCTCACAGCGGTCATCCCCTCATGGAGCGTACTATTCTTATCGCCAATACCTCGAATATGCCGGTCGCGGCCCGCGAAGCTAGTATCTACACGGGTATTACCCTGGCCGAATACTACCGGGATATGGGGTATGACGTTGCCATGATGGCCGATTCTACCTCCAGGTGGGCGGAGGCGCTACGGGAGATCTCGGGACGATTGGAGGAGATGCCAGCCGAGGAGGGTTATCCAGCCTATCTGGCGACACGATTGGCCGAGTTCTACGAGCGGGCCGGGCGGGTGGTAACGCTCAATGAGAACCAGGGTTCGGTAAGTGTTATCGGTGCCGTCAGCCCTCCAGGCGGTGATTTCTCGGAACCGGTGACGCAGCATACGCGACGCTTCATACGGTGCTTCTGGGCTCTTGATAAGTCTTTGGCTTCGGCCCGCCACTTTCCGGCCGTTGATTGGTTACAGAGCTACAGTGAATATGTGGATGAGGTCGCGGGTTGGTGGACTGCGGAGGGGTACGATCGGTGGCACACTCTTCGTGAGCAGACGATGGAACTCCTGCAGCGTGAGAGTCGCCTTCAGAAGGTGGTGAAGCTGGTAGGGCCGGATGCACTCCCCGACGATCAGCGCCTGATCTTGGAGACATCCCGCATCCTGCGCGAAGGCTTCCTGCAGCAGAATGCTCTCGATGATATCGATACCTACTCAACGCCCGCCAAGCAGGTGCGTTTGCTGGATCTGATCCTCTATTTTCACCAGCGCGCGTCAAAGATTGTGGCCCTGGGATGTCCTATCACGGTCATCGTTGGCTTGCCCATCGTTAATATTTTAGTTCGCCTGCGCACCACCGTGCCCAACGACAATCTCCAAAAGTTCGATGAAGTGCGGTCGACGATGGATGAGCAGCTGGATACGTTGGAAAGGGAGTACAGTTAATGGAACGGACCTCTCGTGGTGGGCAAGAGATTAGTGGGGCCTCTCGCATTGAAGGACCGATCCTGGTCATGGAGGATGTTTACGGGGTCGGTTATGATGACCTGGTCGAGGTTATCGACGCTGAGGGAAATCATCGTCGCGGACGGGTGATTGAGGTGGGCGAGGGTCTGGCAGTGATCGAGGTTTTCTCCGGCACCACAGGCCTTTCCATCGAGGATACCCACGTTCGTTTTCTGGGCCGACCCATGCAGCTTTCGGTTTCGGAGGAGATGCTGGGGCGAGTGTTTGATGGACTGGGGACTCCCATCGACGGTGGTCCCCCCCCTCTGGCGGTACACTGGGCCGATATCAACGGTCAGCCCATCAACCCGACAGCGCGTGTCTATCCTCGCGATACCATTCAGACGGGGGTCTCCGCCATTGACGGTATGAACACCCTGGTTCTGGGGCAGAAACTCCCCATCTTCTCGGGCAGTGGCCTGCCCCACGATCGTTTGGCGGCGCAGCTGGTCCGTCAAGCTTCTATCTCCCGGTCGGATCAGAAGGAAAAAGAGGGTGAGAAGGGGGACTCTTCGGCGACTACGAGGGAGCGGGGACGTTTTGCTATCGTTTTTGCCGCTATGGGTGTGAAACACGACGTTGCTGAGTTTTTCCGCCGTTCCTTTGTGGAAAGCGGCGCCCTTTTACGAGTGGCCATGTTTCTTAACCTGGCCGACGATCCACCCATCGAGCGACTGGTTACCCCTCGAGTGGCATTGACGTTGGCCGAATTTCTTGCTTTCGAGCGTAATATGCACGTGCTCGTCGTACTTACGGACATGACGAACTACGCTGAGGCATTGCGCCAGATTTCCAACATTCGTGGTGAGGTTCCCAGTCGTAAGGGATACCCGGGATACTTGTATAGTGACCTGGCCTCTATTTACGAGCGGACGGGACGTATTGAGGGTAGCGATGGCTCCATCACGCAGTTGCCCATTCTGACCATGCCCAACGACGATATCACCCATCCAGTGCCCGATCTGACGGGTTACATCACCGAGGGGCAGATCGTGCTCAACCGCGATCTCTTTCAACAGGGCGTATATCCTCCTATTTACGTGTTGCCCTCCCTATCTCGTCTGATGAAGGACGCGATAGGTGAGGGATATACCCGCGCAGATCATGCCCACCTCTCCGCACAGCTCTATGCAGCCTATGCTCACGTAGAGGACGTGCGAGCGTTAGCGTCGGTCATCGGTGAGGAAGAGCTGAGCGAGGTAGATCAAAAATATCTGGAATTTGGCCGGGCCTTCGAGCACGATTTCATCAATCAGGGATTTGACGAAGCCCGGACTTTCGAACAGACGCTCGATCTGGGTTGGCGTTTACTCTCCATACTCCCTAGGGATGAGCTGACTCGCATGAGTGACGCGGAGATTGAGCGTTATTACGGGAAGACCCGAGATGGCTCATCTTAAGATCGCCCCCACACGCAGTAATCTCATGGGTATCCGTGAGGAATTAGCCCTGGCCCGAGAGGGATACGAGATCCTGGATCGCAAGCGTGAGGTGCTGATTGCGGAGCTGATCAAGGTGGCTCACGACGCCACTACTCTTCAGGAACGTGTGTGGCAGATGTTAGCGGAAGCCTACCAGGCCTTGGAGAAAGCGCGTCTCTCGATGGGACGTGAACACCTGGAGTGGGCGGCTTTGTCGGTCAATGAAACGGTGGAGGTGGAGGTACGCCCTCACAGTATCATGGGGGTCGTGGTCCCTGTGGTGACGGCCCACGGGGCCCCACCAGAGATGCCCTACGGGCTGGGCGATACCAATGTCCTTCTGGATGAGGCCGTTACCAGATTTCGACGTATTCTTGAGGAGATCCCTAAATTGGCAGAGACGATGATGACGGTCTGGCGACTGGCCCGCGAGATCCAGAAAACTCAGCGTCGTGTCAATGCCCTGCAATATATCTTCATTCCCCAGTATGAGGATACTATTACGTACATCGAGAGTGCTCTGGAAGAGCGTGAACGCGAGGAGACCTTTCGTCTCAAGCGTATGAAATCGCAGTCAGAGCACATCTAAGTCTTTTGACTTCGAGCAATGACTACACTGAGAGGAGATGTCATGGAATCTCGGAAGAGAGCTTTATGGTAGAGGATGTAACCACCAAACTTGGTGATCTACTGATTGCCCTTCCTCGATCTGTTGAGACCTTTGATAGGGATGTGGAGGTGACCGCCATTACCTCGGACTCGCGCCAGGTGAAACCCGGCTCGCTCTTCATTGCCGTGCCGGGTCATACCGTGGACGGTCACGATTTCATCCCCCAGGCCCTGGAGTCGGGGGCGGCGGCCGTGGTCGGCGAGCGCCCGCGTGAAAGTCTGCCCCTCGATGAAGACGTGGTCTACGTCCGCGTGGGTGACGCGCGGGAGGCGTTGGGCTGGCTGCACGCTGCCTGGTACGATTTTCCCTCCCGCCACATGACCCTCGTGGGGGTCACGGGGACGGACGGCAAGACGACGACCACCAATCTCCTTCACGCCATGCTGGTCGCCGCCGGGCAGCGGGTGGGGATGGTCAGCACCGTCAACGCGCGCATCGGTGAGCGTGACTACGATACGGGCCTGCACACGACGACCCCCGATGCTCGAGACGTGCAGCGCTTTCTGGCACAGATGGTGGAGGCCGGCATGACGCACGCCGTTCTGGAGGTGACCTCCCACGGTCTGGTGCAACACCGGCTGGCGGGCTGCGATTTCGACGTTGCTGTGATCACCAATGTGACCCACGAGCATCTCGATTATCACGGTACCTTCGAGGCCTATCGGGAGGCCAAGGCTCGTCTTTTCAAGGGGCTAATGAAACCTCGGCGCAAAGAGGAGCGGCCGAAGATCGCTGTCCTCAACGCCGACGACGCTGGATCCTACGCCTATTTGAAGGAGCAGGTCCTCAAGTCAGATTCCGAACACGCCGTCCATCTCCGCGTCTCCTACGGACTGGATCGCGATGACGTGGACGTGGCGGCGCGTAGTATCCGCTTTGCCCCCGACGGGCTTCACTTCGATCTGGAGAGCGTGTGGGGCAACGTTTCCATCGACAGCACCCTGGTAGGAGCCTATAACGTGAGCAACCTGCTCGCGGCAGCTTCGGCAGCGCTGGCGCTGGGGATCTCACCGGAGGCCATCGCCGCTGCGGTGCATGGGTTTGAGGGCGTGCCCGGACGGATGGAGCGCATCGACGAGGGACAATCTTTCACGGCCATCGTCGATTTTGCCCATACACCCAATGCCCTGGAGCGGGCGCTGGAGACGGCGCAGCAGATCAAGGGGCAGGGGCTGGAGGGCGAGGGCCGCGTTATCGTGGTCTTTGGCTGTGCCGGGTTGCGGGACCGGGCCAAACGCCGGCTCATGGGGGAGGTGGCAGCCGCCCACGCCGACCTCACTGTCGTCACCGCCGAGGATCCCCGCACCGAGTCCCTGGAAGAGATAATGGCGGAGACGGCGCGAGCGCTAGAGGCCGCCGGGCGCGAGGAGGGCGTCGATTTCTGGCGCGTCCCCGATAGGGGGCAGGCGCTCCTCCACGCTGTGAACCTGGCACGACCCGGCGACGTGGTGATAACCTGTGGCAAGGGGCACGAGCAATCCATGTGCTTCGGGGATATCGAGTATCCCTGGGACGACCGCAAGGCATTACGCAAGGCCCTCCACGGGGAGACGTTGGATACGTTACCGACGAGTGCTCTCTCAATAGGGGGAAGTTGATATGAGGTTGCGTATTTCGTATTTCGTATTTCGTATTTTCTGCTCACTAATCGCCGCTCCTTTCTCACCGCTCGCCGCTCGCCGCTCACTATGATCGCACTTGTTCACGACTGGCTTAACCAATACGGTGGCGCGGAGCGGGTGCTGGAACATTTCCACGCCCTTTATCCCGCCGCGCCTGTCTACACGAGCATGTATTGGCGCGAGGGGATGCCCGCCGCCTATCTTGCCTGGGATATTCAACCTACCTGGATGGATCGCCTCCCCGGCATTTACCGCCATCACCAGATCTATTTTCCCCTCTACGCTTTGGCCTTCGCCCGGCTGGATCTGGGCGCCAGGGGATACGATATCATCCTCAGCAACAAGAGCGGCTTCTGTCACGGTGTGAAGACGGGGGAGGTACCTCATCTCTGCTATTGTCTCGCCCCCACGCGCTACGTATGGGAATACCAGACCTACGCCGCGCGGGAGAATCTCTCCACGACCGCCCGCGTGGTGCTGGAACCTGTCATCGCTCTGCTGCGTCACTGGGATTACACCGCCGCGCAGCGGCCCACCCTCCACTTCGTCGCCATCTCCTCCGAGATCCAGGAGCGCATCCGGCGTTACTACGACCGGGAGTCCACCATCATCCATCCTCCGGTGCAGGTGGATCGCTTCAGACCAGCGCGATCACACGACGATTACTACCTCATCGTCTCACGCCTGGTGCCCTATAAGCGCATCGATCTGGCGGTGCGGGCCTTCTCCCGGCTGAAATTACCTCTTCTCGTCGTGGGCGAGGGGCGAGATCGCGAAGCGCTGGAGGCATTGGCTGGCCCCACGGTGCGCTTCCTGGGGTACCTGCCCGACGAGGACGTGCGCGGTCTCTACGCCCGCTGCAAGGCCTTCGTCTTTCCCGGGCGGGAGGATTTCGGCATTGCTCCGCTGGAGGCGCAGGCCTCCGGACGGCCCGTCATCGCCTACGGTGAGGGTGGGGCGCTGGACACCATCGTCGAGGGGGAGACGGGCACCTTCTTCCGCGAGCCAACGGTAGAGGCGCTGGTTGAGGCGGTAGAAGGCTTTGACGCCGACGCCGTCGACTCTCTGGCCTGCCGGGCCAACGCCGAGCGCTTCAGTCCGGAGCGCTTCGGACGCGAGATCCGCGCTGCGGTGGAGCGGGTGAAACGGGGAACGTGAAAAGCAGGCAAAAATCGGATCTCTCAGTTGAATCAAGAAATCGGATGTTTTCAAAACATCCGATTTCTCTATGGTACTCTCAGGGTATGTGCTCCCAGCCGCTGCCCTCGGGCTCCAGGTGCCAGGTCCCACCGTCGTAGGCCTTGATGTAGGTGTGCGGATATCTCCACTCTGATGAACGCTGGAAGGCGGTGGTATAGCCCTGCTCGGGGGTGGTGCCCCATCCCAGGCGGTCGCGGACGTTGGGCTGCTCCCGCCAGACCAGGCCGAAGCCGCGCACCGGCTCGTAGTAGCCCGGCGGCGGATCTTCCGATCCGTCTTCGGGTTCACCTTCGTCCCATTCGTCGGTGAAGGCCTGCCAATCGGGGATCTGGTCGTCGTCATAGAGGACGTAGATGCGATCCTCCGACTCCACCCAGAGCATCCTCCCATGCTCGAAGCGCTGCTCCGCGCCGCCCGAATAGACGGCCGGCCCTGCCGGGCAGATATCTGGCGCTGGTGTGAAGAACCACTCGTCGGGGCAGGTAAGGGTGATGTAGACGCCATCGGAGACGTAGTGCCCTTCGTCGTCGTTGACAAAGAGCACGAAGCCATCCCAGTTACGCCGGCTCTCTGGAATGGTGTAGTCGAAGGTCCCGTTGGGCGCTACATCCCAGAAGCTTCCGTATTGCCCCGAGGGAAGAAGATTGTAGAGGGAGCCGTCCGTGGCGCCCGACGACGCCCATTCCAGATGGATGGTCTGACCGGGATCGGCGACCTCGACGTCGGAGCGGAAATAGTGGATCACAGGCCCCCGTGAGTGATTGCGCATGACCAGGGGGAGGTAAAGGCCGCAGGTTGGGTTGATGAGGAGCCCGTGTGTCTCCATAAGTGTGCCGCCGTCGTTGGCGACGGTAACGGTGATCCGTTTCGTACCGCTCAGTCCCCAGCTGAAGGTGACGGTGTCGCTGTAAGCGGCGACGGTGTTGATCACGGGTGAATGCTCGCTGGCCTGCCAGGTGTAGGTCAACGGCAGGGTGGCATCCGTAGGACTGATCGTGGCCGTGAAGGTGTAGGGGACTGCATCTTGTCCAATAACGGGCCCTTCAAGTTTCAGAGAGCTGGGAGGCAGGTGGGGTAGCGCGCCGGAGATGGCTGCGATGCGGCGGTTGCCCGTGTCGGCGACGAGAATGCGACCGAAACTATCCACCGCCACGCTGTGGGGCATGTTGAAGGTGCCACCGTATGCCGCATCTGGTGCATCGTAGGTCGCGAGTAGATCGCCATCTGTGTTGAGGACCTTGACAGCGTTGTGCCCGGAGTCCGCTACGATGAGGCGATCGCTGCCGTAGGCATCCAGGTCGAAGATCGTAGAGAAATCCGCCGTAATCTCCCCGGTGGCCGTGAAGGTCTCGCCGTCGAAGTCGAGCACCTGGAGACGGTTGTTGCCATGGTCGACCACGACGACCTCGCCGGTGGGGAGTGTGGTCAGCCCCTGTGGATAGTCGAATTCGCCCAACGACGTGCCCTGAGTCCCGTAGACCGAGATGAAGCTCCCGGAGAAATTGAAGGCCTGGATGCGGTGGTTGTTGCTGTCGGCGACGAGGATGCGCCCCGTTGCCCAGTCAGCGGGATCGGCAGTGGGGACATTCCACGCAACGACGCCCGCCGGCCAGTCAAATTCGCCCGCTCCTGCGCCATACTGACCGAACTCGTAGAGGAGGTTGGCCTCCCCATCGAGGATGCGCACAGAGTGGCGCGCCGAGTAATCGTCACCGGGGTGGGGGACGAGGAGGCGGCCCAACGGGTCCCGCGCCAGGTACCGGGTATTTTCCAGATGGAGATCGTAACTGCCGAGGGTATCGAGGTAGTTACCCTCCGGCGACTGTAACAGCAGAGCGTAGTCATTCTGTGGGTTGAGGACAATGCGCTGCTTTCCGTCCGCGCCTACGACGAGGTCCGAGGGGTAGTGGAGCCGCAGCGCCCAGAAGATATCGCCGAAGCCACTTTCCCGACCGCTGTCGTTCAAGGCGGTGACGGCGTAGCCCGCTGCTCCCTGCTCGTAGGGGTAGGGGAGGGTTACACTGAGAGCCGTGGTCCCGGTGACGACGCGGCGCCACTCATAGGCCGGGCCGCTGGTGCGATAGACGTGGTAGGCGGTCACCGTGGGGGAGGGCGAAGGGGTCCATGAGAGCGTGACCTCACCGTAAGCCTGCATCCCGGTCAGCGGCGCGGGTGGCGCGGGCGCCGTAGGGAGTGGGACGCGAGTGGTGAGGAGCAGGACATCGCGATCGTGCCAGGCCATGAGATTGAGGGTGGTGAGGTCCAGCCATTGATACTCACGGTGGTTGTCCGTGGCGATCTCCACCAGGAATTCGTCGTTTTTGCCCACAATGTCGATGAGGCCAAAGGGGTTGTTCTCCAGCGTATGGCCCGTGCGTGTGGAGACGGGATCGCCGACGTCGCGGTTGGGGAGCACGACCATACCGGTGACGCCCGTGGTGACCGTGATCTCGGGGACGTTGTCGATGACGCCGTGTTGGCTTCCCAGTATGTTGGGGTGCGAGGTGCGCTTGAAGAAGCGGACGGTGACGTCGGATGCCGAGGTGATGTTGTTATTGAGGAGGTAGAGGGTGACAGTGGGCGGGACGTCGTAGAGGTATTCGCCGTAGTAGCCCCGGCGGTATCCCTTATTGGCGTTGAGGGCCAGCGTGGTGTGCTCTGAATAGCTGGGCGGATCGATCCCTGGGTTATCCATGATACCGGGGATCTGGAGCCAGTATTCCATCTGGACGGGGTGATCGTCACCATCGCGGACTTGAGGGACCTCCAGGGAGACGTCGAAGTTGTAGAGATCGATGATGCCCAGCTGGTGGGTGAGCTCGTGGATAAGGGCACCGCTGACGTCGGTATCGTCGTGGTAGTAGCTGTTTCCATGTCGGTCGTCACCGGTCATAAAATATTGTCCGTCCACGTATGGATCGAGATCTGGTTCGCTCCCGGTGATTACGATCTGGTCGAGTCGAACCCGTTCTTCAATACCCTGCGGTGCCGAGGGATAGACGGAGCGCTCGAAGGCGGCATTCATAGCCGCGATCTGCTTCTGGAGCCAGTCCTCGGCCGAGTAGGGCCACTGGGGATCGATAGGTATCTCCAGGGCGTCGTAGAGGGCCGGGGTGAGGGCCAGCTTGAGACTGAGGGCGTTGGTGTAATCCTCGATGAGGTTGTTGGTCTCGTAGGTTTCGTTGATGACGTCCGCTGGATCGGCCTCGAAGGCGACGGTGTGCTCTCCCACGAGGCGCTCGTCGACGACGGTGTGGTCCCAGGCCCAGAGGTACGTGGCGGTGACCTCGGCACCGGGTGCCAGGCTTGGCTGGGTGCCGGTGGCGACCACGCTGCCGTCGATGGACCAGGCGAAATCGAAGGCGCCGCTGGCGACGGTACCTTTGTTCATGACGTGCGCGGTGAAGGTCACGATCTCGCCCTGAGCGGGCCACCGCTGGTCGTCCTCGGTGCCGGGCAGGAGATAGGGTCTGTTGTCGTAGGTGTATTTGACGATGTAGCGGTTGTAGAGAGGCGCCCGGCTGATGTAGGTGACGTCGAGATCGATGCCCGCCGGTTTGGTAAGCGTGCTCGGGGTGGTATGTTGCGTTTCTCCGGCGGCGGCGACGAGAGTGAGTATCAGTGTGAGGGCGGCGGTCAGGCCTACAAAGAACAATCTGTGTACTTTCTTCATCGTTTCCTCCGGAGTCTAGGGGAGTGCGTTGTGAGCAGGGATGCGGAAATCCAGGATGGATATACCTCGTTGTACTCTCATTATAGAGGAATTCGGAGCAGATCGCAACGGTTGGAGAGTTAGGGCAAACGAAGCAGTCCAGTTTCGAAATCCCCGTTACGAGAGTGTTACGGGCCTGTGTAACTCGCGGGTTACGGGTCTCACAGATTACGGGGTGAGAGATTGGTTTGCCTTCCCTGGGAGTTGTGCTAATCTGGCGAGGTGAGGTGTGGCATTCCACAATAGTGCCGGCAGATGTTATTTTACGAGCACTTACAGGTGATATTTGGCATGAAGTCCCCACGATTATTGTGATAAAATAGTAATGACATGCATCGAACACCAGATATCCCGCTACAAATCCCTCGGGGAAATATCTCTGACGAATCCCTGTTCAACCTTGGGTATGGGTTTCCCGTTCGAGGGAGGCTTCATCATGTGTATTGCCTGGAAGGGCTGGCGATTTTCCCCCATGGAGAGGTTCTATGAAAGTCTTCGCACGTACGCCTCTGAATCTAGAGAAGGTCAAGGTCCCACGTGGACGCGTTTATATCATCCCTGAACGATGTAAGGGGTGCAAGATCTGTATCGAATTCTGCCCTCGTGAGGTCCTGGTAGAATCTCGGCAGATCAACGCCAAGGGCTACCACTACCCGGAGATCGCGCCCGGCAAGGAGGAGGCGTGCGTTCAGTGCGATTTCTGCACGCTTATCTGTCCGGAGTTCGCGATATTCACCTTGGAGGATGAGGAGGACGAGACGTGAACGATCGGAGCGTTTTGACGGGTCGGCACTTCATGAACGGCGATGATGCCTGCGCCGAGGGGGCCATCGCGGCGGGATGTCGCTTCTTCGGTGGCTATCCCATCACACCCTCGACGGAGGTGGCGGAGCGTTTCTCTCGCAGGATGCCTGAGGTGGGCGGTGTCTACATGCAGATGGAGGACGAGCTGGCCTCCATTGCTGCGGTACTGGGGGCGTCGGCGGCGGGGGTGCGGGCCATGACGGCTACCTCTGGGCCCGGGCTGAGTCTGATGATGGAGAATCTCGGTCTGGGTGTCATGCTGGAGTTACCCTGCGTTCTCATTGATATCCAGCGGGGATCCCCATCGACAGGATTGCCGACGATGGCGGGTCAGTCGGATATGATGCAGGCGCGTTGGGGGTCGCACGGTGACTACGGTATCGTGGCGCTGGCACCCTCCTCACCGCAGGAGATCTTCGACCTGACCGTCCACGCCTTCAATGTGGCCGATCGCTACCGCGTGCCCGTCCTGGTGATGGGCGACGAGGTCATCGGGCACATGGTGGAGCGCGTCGTCATCCCAGAGGCGGACGAGATCCCGCGCTGGGAGCGGAAGAAGCCCGATCATCCGCCCGAATACTACGACACGCGCCGGGAAGAGGCTGGTCCCTGTTTCATGCCCTTCTATTCCGACGAGCCGGATCTCGTTCCGCCCATCGCCCACGCCGGCGAAGGGTACCACGTGCATTTTACGGGATTGACTCACGACGAGCGCGGTTTCCCCGATATGTCCGCTGAAGCCCACCAGCAGCTGGTCACGCGGCTGGTTGAGAAGATCCGCCGCAACGCGCCGGAGATCATCATGACCGAGGATTATTACCTGGACGACGCGGAGATCGTCGTCGTCTCCTATGGATGCACGGCGCGATCGGCCCGGCGGGCGGTGCGTGAGGCTCGAGAGCAGGGGATTCCTGCCGGGTTGCTGCGGCTTATCTCCGTCTGGCCCTTCCCCGAGGATCTCATCCGCGATCTGGCGGCCCGTGTCGACGCCTTCATTGTCGCCGAGATGAACCTGGGCCAGATCCGCCTGGAGGTGGAACGTCTGGCTTGCCGGTCCGTGTGGGGCGTCCATCACGCCGGTGGGGAGATGATCCATCCGGAACGGATATTGCACGCGATCAAGCAGGCGGCGGGACAAGCGTGAGTTGTTTTACGAGGTGATCTGTTGCGTATCTACCAAGTTACACACGATGTTAACGCAATACGGAATACGCAGCACGCAATATGAAGAACCCTGAACCGTGAGGTTTTATTATGACTCAAGCCATTGTCGTTGAAGAGCACCCGCTCGACGTCATCATGCGGTCGGAGCGGATCCCGCACATCTTCTGTCCGGGGTGTGGCATTGGTATTGCCATGCGCTGTTACGGACAGGCCATCCTGGAATCCGGAATCCCACGCGACAACCACATCGTGGTCTCCGGCATCGGCTGCACGGGGCGCGTGGCGGGCTATATGAACATCGATTCCTATCACACCACGCACGGACGCCCCATTCCCTTCGCTACCGGCCTGAAGCTGGCCAATCCCGATCTGACGGTCACCGTCTTCAGCGGCGACGGCGATCTTGCTGCTATTGGTGGGAATCATCTCATCCATGCTGCGCGGCGCAACGTTGATATCAAGGTTGTCTGTGTCAACAACTTCAACTACGGTATGACGGGTGGGCAGTTCGGACCCACGACACCGCAGGGTGCCCGAGGAACGACCGCGCCCTACGGCAATCCCGAGTTACCCTTCAATCTTCCCTTCCTCCTGGCCGCGGCGGGCGCCAACTACGTCTCGCGCTGGACGACGCTCCACGTCCGCCAGATCAAGGACGAGATCCTCCATATCTTCAAGAAGCCGGGATTTGCCTTCATCGAGATACTTTCTTCCTGTCCGGTGGGCTTCGGTAAATCGAACAGTATCCCTGACGGTCTGGAGGAGATGCGGCTCTACCGCGAGCGGTGTGTTCTCGCGCGTGGGGAGGTGCCGCTGGATCAGCTCAACATCGATCTGCGGGAGGACAAGCCCATCTACGTGGGGAATTTTATCGATCATGATAAATCCCCCTACCGTCCAATTCATCTGAGTTCCTGAGCACGGAGATAGTATGCACAAAGAGATCCGTTTATCTGGTTTTGGTGGTCAAGGTATCGGTCTGGCAGGATTTCTGCTGGGGAAGGCACTATCGCTCTACGATGGCAAGGAGGCGGTGATGACCCAGGCCTATGGCCCGGAGGCGCGCGGTGGGGCATCGAGCGCCAACGTTGTCGTCTCGGACGCCCGGGTTGATTATCCCTTTGTCCAGCATCCCGACGTGTTGGTCGCCATGTCTCAGGAGGCGTACACGAAGTTCCGCCCCACCGCCAGAACCGAGGCGACTATCATCGTTGATGCGGATCTGGTTATCCCGGATAATGGCGATAGCCCCCTCTCTATCCCGGCGACACGTCTGGCGGAGGAGCTGGGGCGTCGTATCGTGGCGAACGTTATCATGCTGGGCTATTTCACGCGGGCCACGGATATTGTCAGTCGCGAAGCGATGGAACGCGCGTTGAAGGAGACGCTGAGGCCCAAGAT
>JBNGDR010000009.1:0-17451 GCA_049975685.1 Anaerolineae bacterium | reverse complement strand
CGGTGAAGCCGATGTCCTCGAGGATGTTGGCTACGTAGTCGCCGATCTCAAGGCGCTCATCCTCATTGCGGATCAGGCCAATCAGCTCGACGGGCTCGCCGTTGTACTGCCAGACGCCGTCAACCATCTCGGCACCCAGGTTCTCCATCTCTGCGGTGATGACTTCGTTGGCCCGCTCAGGATCGTACGCGTACTTCAGCTCGATCGCCGAAATCACGTCGGCCAGAACGGCGGAGTCCTTGGAGGCGTAGTTGATGGGGACAAACCGGGGTCGGGCCAGGCCACCGCTGATCTCCTGCGCGATGTAGCTGCGATCGATGAGCCAGTTCATAGCCTCA
This sequence comes from Anaerolineae bacterium, assembly GCA_049975685.1. Lineage (GTDB taxonomy): Bacteria > Chloroflexota > Anaerolineae > B4-G1 > SLSP01 > DAOTVC01. The sequence goes on along the minus strand of JBNGDR010000009.1, from coordinate 17,113 downwards.
CGAATCGCGGGGACAGCGAAGGGGTTCAGACTGCCGTCCTCAAGTTCGGGGCCGGCGGGGTTGAAGGTGATCTCGTTGTAGTTGCCGTAGGATGTCTGGTAAGCGAGGCTATCGGACTCGAAAATCCGATCGGCAATATCAGGCTCCGCGATGTTGTAAGCGTAGACATCGATGTCGCCCGCCTCGATCCGCGTCACGGCGGAGTCGGATGAGGGCTCCTCGGAGATGATCACGGAGTCCAACCAGGCGCCCTGACGCTGCACGGGCTCTGGTGTGGGTTCGTCTTCCTCAGGTCCAGGGGTGGCGGTAACCACAACCTCGACCTCTTCACCTGGAACCTCTACCTCTTCGGTCACAACGACGGTGACCGTCTCAACGACGGTTTCGGGTTCACAGGCCGAGGCCAGCATTCCCACCAGTACTAGAGCGACGGTGAGAACCAGCCATTTCTTGCTAAACATGTTCTTCCTCCTGTGTTTGGATTCTCTTGAAGTTTAGACTGTTCACGCAGTTAACGTCTCCTCCTTTAGCCATGCTTGGTCCCCGCGTATCACCTCCCTTATATCTGGATTTGATCTTCAGGCTAGTATTATACAGTGTCTTTTCCCCAAGGGCAACTTGGTTCAAACACGCCTTATATATAGAACGTCGTCAACCAGAAGACGATCTCTTGAACCCGGCCATAATGATAGCTTGGCTTCTCCTTCCAGAAGCAAGATCTGGTCTGCGTTTTGCAGTGTCATAAGATTTCGCACGCGCCTCTCGATACGCCTCCAGATCCGGGTCGAGGACGTGCCCCCTTCCTGGTGCAGAGCCGTACAGATGAGAAGATCTAGCGCGTCTCGTGATGTCTCGTGAGATCCTTTGTGTTGCATGCCTCCCCATCCCTGATGTGATATACGTGATGGAAGATCACCCTCTAACTTATATACCTCTGTGATATGAGAAAGGTTCAATGGGTGACCTTCTGAATTTGGAGCTGCTTCGCCTCAAGTGAGTAAAGTTAGAATAGTGTAATGAAAAAGGTTTGAATATCAGCCCTGTGACGACCCCCATAAGGTCGAATGGGTAACTGCGCCGGGATCTTTTTCCCCGTACAAGCCTGTTTAGGTACGGATATGCGCAGCCTATGGGTATAGGCATTGACATTTCTAACCTTTAGAGTTAGAATTAGAGAAAGAAGTATTTGGGGGAATACATTGAACAATCACGATCAAGCTTAACTTGATCAGGGGAGGAAAACGATGAAGAACAAAACACAGCTAACGGCCCTGCTAATAGGGCTTTTGATCGCTTCACTCGTCGCTTTGCCCGTGCTCGCTGTCGTACCGGTAGAACCTACCTACATCCAGGATCCTGCTGACATCATCACCGTAGACGGTGACACGAGCGACTGGGATCTGACAGAAGATTACTTCGCCGATATGTATAAGGCGGCAAACCCAAACTTTGAGGTTCTTTCCAAACTCTACCTGCGCTATGACTGCACCACCTTCACCCTTTACGCTCTCGTCCTGGTGGAATCGGGTCACACCATCGATGCCGATCTGCTTCCGGACGAACACTATCTTAAGGTAGGCAGTACTACGCTTGTGGACGATACCGATCAACCGGCTGACGGAACTCCGCCCGACTTCCATTGGGTGGGGCTAAGCGGAGATGGCACCACCGCGGAGGGATGGGAGGCATCTACCGAACTCTGGCCGGGAGAATACACGAATTTCAACGTCCACACCGACGTGGATGATGGGGAAACCTCGGCGGTGACGAATCGCAGCATTGACCTGACGCTGATCTGCTGGGACCTGGGGGATCTACCCGATACCTATCCTACGAGCTGGAGCGGTACCAGCGATGGACCCCGACACCAGATCGGGAATCTCTGGCTGGGCGATTTCATTGACGCTGAATACAATGGGATCCCCACATCTACCTGCGATGGTGACGATCTGGATCATACCAACAACGACGAGGACGGTGTCGTACGAACTGGTGATTGGTCGGTGGGCACGAACGGTGCCCAGATCCGGGTCGATGTGACCGGTGGCACCGGTTATCTGTTCGGCTGGATCGACTGGAATGAGAATGGCACCTTCGATACGGGGGAAATGGTGTTGAACAACGTGGCCCTTGGTACCGGCGCTCATTTGCTCAACTTTGACGTGCCAAGTTCGGTGGATTTCAACACTGAGCCCACCTTATGCACTCGCTTCCGGCTCTACGGAGAATCCCAGAGCTCGGCGACTCCATGGGGTGAGGCCGTCAATGGTGAGGTCGAGGATTACTGTTGGGATTTTGGAGCCAACGCAGTCACCATGATCTCGCTTTCCGCGGGGGCGGATAACAGATCCTCTATCACGCTGGCTCTCGCCGCTACGTTGATGACAGTTGGCGTTCTGGGTGTTCGTGTATTGAGGAGACGTAATAGTCTGAATTGATGGCATATAGCGTCTCCAACCTGCCCCATCCCCGGTGCCCCCCCGCACCGGGGATGTTTTTGGTGGCCATCCAGTTCAGGCGCTTGGTACAGGAATGGCTTCGCGTCTCAGCAGAGCGTACATGCCCTGGTAGGTGTACTCAATATCCCACGTCTGTGAAACCCAATCTACAACGTCGTTGACCGATTCCCAGTCGCCACGAGAGGCTCGCTTCCTTAAATGCTCCAGCTGGCGGGAGGAGAGCCGTGAGGAAGTGCCCGGGGCTCGATAACCGGGTAGTCGTAGTAACACTTCATCTATGCCCCCGGTCCGGTACCAGGCCACCCACTGTTGAATGGTTCGGTAGCCGACCCCCAGTTCCTCGCTGATCTCGCGTAAGGTGTGGCCTTGTCTGATGAGCAGAAAGACCCTCAAGCGTAACCGCCGGTCGGGGTGGCGCTCGTGCTCGTAACGCTGTTTCAGATGGGCTTCATCCTCGTTCCAGGTAATCCGCAGGGGACGCCCACTTCGACGGGTATTGTTTGAGTGTTGCACGACCGCTCCTCCTTCATTAGATATTTGTTATAATATCATCCTGGGAGGCGCTTAGGTCACGCTGACTGCCCCGATTTCCCCAGGGCACGGTCAGGAGCACGTCTTGGAGGATTACACGAGCATCACGAGGACACCGAAACGCCCCGTCTTACCCCCCTCGGCCCGGTGAGAGTACCATTCATCCGTATTGCCGGCGGTATCGATGCCGGAAGGCACGATGCGCCGGACCCCCGCCGCTCTGAGCTGGGCTTCAACGGCTCTCGGCAGGTTCAGGTGAAGACTGTCCGCATGCCTCTGCGCGATCTCTGAGTCCGGAGGGAGGGTGGCCTTCACCGCATCCACGACCTCGGGGCCCACAACGTAATGCTCCACCCCGATGGCTGGGCCCAGTCCCACCCAGAGATCCTCCGGGCGCGTGCCGAAGGTTTCCCCCATGGCCGCGACGGTGGCCGGGACCACGCCGGATGCCACGCCGCGCCAGCCAGCGTGCGCCAGTCCCGCCGCTCGTTGCACCGGATCGTAGAAGAGGACCGGTGTGCAATCGGCAAAGCGTAACAGGAGCACCACACCGGGCTCGTTGGTGATGAGAGCATCGGTTGCCGGCACGATAGTGCCGCCTTGGGAGGCATCCACCTGCGCTACTTGTCGTCCGTGGACCTGGTGAGGGCTCACCACCTGCTCCCGCGCGACGTTGAAGGTCTCGAAGACCCGGCGGTGATTCTCCGCCACCGCTTCGGGACGATCCCCCACGGTGCTCCCCAGGTTGAGGGAGGTAAAAGCGCCCTCGCTCACGCCACCGATGCGCGTGAGGAGGGCGTGGCGGAAGGCCCCATCAGGTCCAGCAAGGGTGTGCCAGACCAGACCGTTCCGTTGATGGCGCAAGGTCACTTCTTGAAGAGCGTCTTGAGCACCATCCCGACCCAGCCCACCGTCCAGATGCTCAACAGAATGCCGGCAAGCGCGATCTTCTGCTCGTCCATGACGGGTTTGATCTGCGTTCCCTCGGGACCGACCTCGATGTAGGCCAGAGGGCGTACCCGTGCACCACCGCCCCCGCCCCCGCCGATACCCATCTCGGTTTTCTCCTCTTCCTCAACCTCGGGGATCTCGGCTTCGTCCCCAATCTCCTCCATACCCGTTCCCATGCCGAAACCCATACCAAAGCCGTAGGCAATCTCGGCCACGGGAATAACAATATGTCCTTCGATCTCCTTGGGCTGACCGAAGACTCGGTTGACGTCTGCTTCGTCTGAGATTCTTCCGATCTTCTCGAACATCGTCTGCATCTCTTTCATGGGTTAAAAACCTCCTTGTTCTGTGCTGAAAGTGGTAACGTTACGCGCGTCTGCGCGTCAGATGGGCCAGAATGATGATCAGCGTGCTTACCAGGGCAACGCCTAATCCAATAGCCGCCATACGACTCAGGGCGTCACGCGTGGGTTCGGGAAAGGCGTGCCAGCGGTTCCCCTCGGGTCCCTGTTCTACAACCGAGATGGGACGCATGCGCACCCCGGAAAAAGCACCAAAGGGCCCGTTCCCGCCTTCCAATGTTGTCACCAGGACAGACGGGATAAAACGTCTCTCGCCTACTTTAAGGGGATCGCCCGCTACTATTCTGGTTCGGGTTTTGAATCCCTCCATTTAGGTCTCCTTTCACGGTGTCAATTGTGTTTCTATTATAAGCTTCATCGAAATTGCTGGCAACTTTGGATTTATTCGCTTGTCACATACCCTGCATTGGGGTATCATTGAGATATACTGTTAGGAGAGTGTATGTTGCATACACGAGATATTTACCTCTCAGAGGTCTCCCTGGAAGAAGCCTGGGCGAGCCTTCGGAAAGCATTGGAGGCCGCCGGGCGCTGGCGACCCCTGGAGAGCGAAAAGATAGGACTGGCTGAGGCGCTCGGTCGTGTGACCGCCGCGCCCATTTGGGCTCGTCTCTCCTCGCCTCACTACCATGCCTGCGCCGTCGATGGCTACGCTCTGCGCGCCGCCGCCACCACAGGGGCCAGTGACGCCCATCCCGTCCCTCTGCGACTGGGTGAGGAGACCGTCGCCGTCGATACCGGCGATCCTCTCCCCCGCTGGGCCGACGCCGTGGTGATGGTGGAGCACGTTCAGGCGAAAGAGACCACGATAATTCTGAGGGCGCCGGTGGCCCGCTGGCAACACGTCCGCTCGGTGGGTGAGGATATTGTGGCCTCCGAACTTCTGTTACCCGCCAACCACCAGCTCCGTCCCGTGGATCTGGGTGCTATTGCCGGGGCAGGTCACCACAGCGTTGCCGTCCGGCGCCCCCCTCGTGTGGCCGTCATTCCCACGGGGGATGAGCTCGTCCCCCCGGGGACAGAGCCAGAGGCGGGCGAGATTATCGAATACAACAGTCTGGTGCTGGCTGCTCAGGTGGAATCGTGGGGGGGAGAGGCGAGGCGCTATCCCATCGTCCCCGACGACATCGGAGCCTTGATGGAGACAGTAAAGCGGGCGGTGGCGGAGAACGATCTCGTCCTGCTCAACGCGGGTTCTTCGGCCGGGCGGGGCGATTACTCCGCCCGCGTTGTGGAATCTTTGGGCGAGTTGTTGGTGCACGGCATCAATGTGCGCCCCGGTCATCCTGTGGTCCTCGGCACCGTCGGTGAGAGCGCGGTCCCCATCATCGGGGTGCCGGGTTATCCCGTGTCGGCGGCATTGACCGGTGAGATCTTCGTTCAGCCCCTGCTGCACCGTTGGCTGGGGCTGACGCCCCCACAGCAACCTACCGTCCGGGCCCAGGTTACCCGCAAGCTTCTCTCCCCGGCCGGAGATGACGAGTTCGTGCGCGTTGTGGTGGGCCGCGTGGGTGGGCGAACTTTGGCAGCTCCTCTATCTCGTGGCGCGGGGGTGGTCACCTCCCTCGTCCGCGCCGACGGCATCATACGCATCCCGCGATTTCTGGAGGGATTGGACGCTGGCGAGGAGACAACTGTGCATCTCTACCGCCCACCATCGGAGATCGACCGCACCATCCTGGCTATCGGCAGCCACGACCTTACCCTGGACCTCATCTCCCAGCACCTTGCTGCCGGAGAGGCGCCAAGACGGCTGGCAAGCGCTAACGCCGGCAGCCTGGGCGGCCTCCTGGCCTTGCGGCGGGGTGAGGCCCATCTGGCCGGTACCCACCTGCTGGATCCCGAGAGCGGTGAGTATAACTTACCCTACATTCGCCGTTATCTGCCTGATGTTTCGGTCGTGGTCGTGACGCTGACCCGTCGGGAGCAAGGGCTTATCGTCGCCCCCGATAATCCCCTCGGTATCCACACTATCGCGGATCTGGGACGAGAGGACGTTGCCTACGTTAACCGGCAACGCGGTGCGGGGACCCGGGTCCTGCTGGACTATTTGTTAGACCAGGAGGACCTCTCTCCATCTGAGATTCAGGGTTACGACCGCGAGGAAGTCACCCATCTTGCCGTCGCCGTGGATGTGGCAACCCAGATCGCCGATTGTGGTATGGGTGTGCGAGCTGCCGCCGACGCCCTGGGTTTGGACTTTGTTCCCATCGCATGGGAGCGCTACGATCTGGTGATACCCACTACCTCCTGGGAGGGGGAGCTTCTGGCGCCGCTGCGCGCGCTGCTAGGCGATCCCAGTTTCCGGGGTGCAGTGGCTGAACTCCCCGGTTACGATCCGGCGGAGATGGGCCAGATCGTGGCCCGGCTTTGATCAACTTTATCCATCAGCGTGAGGAGATAAGATCGTGACCCGCAACCAGAAGATCATATTAATCGTCCTGGCGGTCTTGGACGTGGTCGTGATCGGCGCGATGGCGATTGCCATCTTCACCAGCCAACAACAACTGCCCGCCGTAACCTTGGCCCCCACACAGATTGCGAGCGCGACATCTATCCCGACCTGGACTCCCACCGTCACCGAAACCCCGGCACCCACCTTGCCCGCACGTCCCACCCGCACCCCCCGTGCTACCGGTACCCCCTTCCCGACCAGTACGCCGCTCCCGACACCGACGCCAGGTCCCATCGAGCTGGAGAACCCGGACTTCGATCTATTGCTGCCCAACCGGATCCCCGGCTGGGAGTGGGATGCCTACATCAACTATCGACCGGGCGAAGGTTATGACCCTCAGAGTTCCTACGCCGAACCCATGTTCATGCCCGCCGACGATCCTGCCCGTCAAATTAACGGTTCCACCTTGAAGATCGAGACTATCCGCTGGCTCAAGTTCCGGGCATGGGTTTATCAACCCGTCACGGTGACCGCTGGCAGCACCGCTTATTTTCGGGTCAGGGCCAATGCCTACTCTTCCATTGATAGTCTTGTGCTGAGAGCTGGTGTGAATCCTTACGGAGAGGGATGCGACCGTGCGCGTTGGGGTACGGTAGAGATCAACCAGGAAGACGGTATCGTCACCATCACGTCACCACGCGTGACTGTCGGCGAGGCGGGACGGGTGACGGTCTGTCTCTTTGCAGAACCCAATTTCCCTGACGTCAACAACGCCGCCTTCTTTGATCGGGCGGAGCTTATCGTTTCGTCACCCCGTCCCTGACCAGGGCTGAGGAGGATGCATGCAAAAATTACCAACATCCTGTGATGTAGTTGTCATCGGTGCCGGCCTCACCGGAGCATTGATGGCCCGGCGGTTGGCCGAAGCAGATCGCGACGTCGTCGTCTTTGAGGCCCAACATGAGGTGGCTGGGGGCGCAACGGGGCGGGGCGCCCGTCTGGCGCTGCTGGGTACCCCGCTGCTCTACGTAGACCTTATCGAGCGCTGGGGCGAGGATAGAGCTGCTCATCTCTGGGAACTCACCCGTCAGAACCTGGAGGCTCTCTCTCAGGTGGCGGCACAGCATGGGATTGAGATGCAACGCCTGGGCAGCCTCCGACCCGTGGAGAACGCCAGAGCGGCTGAACGATTGTTACGGTCGGTAACCCTGCTCCAGCAGGCGGGTTTCGAGGTGCGCCTGGAGGATGCCACGTCCCTGGGCATGGAGGTGGGGTTGGAGACCCATGCGGATCTGGCGTGCGATATCGTCGGGCTCACGCAGGTTCTGCTGGATCACCCTCGCATCATGGTGGAGACCGGTACCGAGGTCAAAGCTCTCGAGCCGGAAGAGAATGAGGTGAAGGTCTGGGGCAAGAAGCGCTACCTGCGGTCCAAAGTCGCGGTGATTGCCGGCGGAGCTCACGCGGTACACTTGAGTGACTACCTCTCTGGGCTGATGACTGCGGTTCCTTTCCAGGCCCTTGAATGTGAGGCCCCGGAGTCGCTGGAGCGTCCCCTGCTCCTGGAAGAAGGGCAGGTACTTGTCCAAGACGTGGATGGGGGATGGCAGATGGTTGCCTGTTCCGGGGTACCTGAGGTATCGTCCTGGGATCTTCTATCTGGGGTGGTGGATCGCCTTTGTCCGGAGACTCTCGTCACCGCCCGCCGTTCTGGTTGGGTTGCGCGCAGCGCGGACAATCTCCCACTGGTGGGCGAACTGCCGGATCTGGAGCAGGTGTACGTTATTGGCGGACTCGGAGGCTGGGGGATGAGCTGGGCTTGTGTGGCAGTCGAGCAGCTGGCGGCTCTCCTCATCGAGGAGCAACCACTCGGTATACTGAATCTGGCTCGCTTCAGCCTTCCTCCTGGTGGATAGACCTAACACCCCCAGATCGCTTTTTAAGGTGAAATATATTTGCTTGATTTCTAACCTTGTTAGTACTATCATGGTATACTATATAAGGAAGAATGAAGGAGAGGAACATCCATGGACTCCCAGTCGGAAGATAACACCACCATCAAGGTTGCCATCGTTGACGACCACCCCTTCTTCCGCCAGGGGGTGCGAGATGTACTGAGCACCGAAAGCGATATTGAGGTCATCGCTGAAGCTTCAGATGGTCAAGAGGCGCTAGATCTTCTTCCCCGGGTGAAGCCCCAGGTGATCCTGATGGATGTGAATCTCCCCGGCATTAATGGCTTACGAGTCACCAAACGCCTCAAGAACCACCATCCTGATTTCAATTTTATCATCCTTACCGCCTACGATGACGAAGAACAGATCTACCATGCCATTCGCATTGGGGCCTCTGCCTATTTCGCAAAGGATGTCAACCCCGAGCGTCTGGTGGATACCATACGGGCGGTCGCCGAGGGGTACTACGTCATCGCCGGACGCCGAATGACGCCCGAGCAGGGGGAAAAATGGCTCCTCGACTGCTATCGTCGCTTTGGTGTCGAACCCGAGGACACTACCTTTTCCCCTCTTACGCCCAGGGAGATGGAGATTCTGGAACTTATCATAGAGGGCTTGAGCAACAAAGAGATCGCCTACCGGTTGGGCATCAGTCAGCAGACCGTAAAGAATCATGTAACTTCCATTCTGGCCAAGTTGAATCTCTCAGATCGAACCCAGGCTGCCATCTATGCTCTGCGTCGGGGGTGGGTCCGCTTTCCGCCCGACGAACGGACGGAGATGAAACCCTTCACCTGATGAAGAGTCGGCGGGTGAGAGAACGCTGGAGGCGTTTTCTTGAGAAGTCACAGAGCGGTTGGTATCGGCAGAGATCCTAGTTTAATACCCAGCACTAGTCCACACCAGTATCGCGCAAGGGATAGATAAGAAGATGACAGACAATAATTGGGAACAATTTGTAGAAGCCGGAGAACGAGCCTACGAGCGACTTCAGAAGGAGCTCAAAGAGGTCGATATGCTTATCCAGCAGACCTCGTCGGAGGTGGACCGACTGGTGCGCAACAATGCCCGTGCGGCCTCCCGTCTACGACAGGTAGAAGCACAGTTCGACACAGTGCCGCGAGAAGATATCCAGGCCGCCTATTCGGCCTTGGTGCAGAGCCAGCAGCGGCTTTTCACGATGCGGGGTCAGCTGGAGAAGCTGCAAAGTGATCAGAAGAACATGACTCGACTCGCGGAGCTCTACGAGCGCATCCTGGGCCAAAACATGCCCGACCGGGAGGCCGTCGTCCAACAACCCGGGTCTGAACATCCTTCCCAGGCCCTGGTTGTGAGCGTCATTGAAGCGCAGGAGCGCGAACGTCAGCGATTGGCTCGCCAGATGCATGACGGTCCCGCCCAATCTCTCACTAACCTCGTGTTGCAGGCGGAGATCTGCGAGCGTTTCTTTGATCGAGACGTCGACCGTGCACGCGGGGAGCTCGCCGAGCTCAAACAGAGCGTGGTGAACACCTTTCAGAAGGTGAAGGGGTTTATCTTTGATCTACGGCCCATGATGCTGGATGACCTGGGGCTCATGCCCACGCTCAAGCGATATGTCGATGGGCTGGAGGAGACGGGTTTCTCTGGTGTGACTCTCAACCTGTCGGGCAAAGAGCGTCGCCTCGCCTCCCATAAGGAGGTGACCATCTTCCGCGTTATCCAGGAGCTGGTGCATATTGGGCGCGAATACAGCCGCGCCACCAGTATCAAGATCTCACTGGATATGGGCAATGACGAAGCGCGGGTCACAGTGGAGGATAATGGCAGTGGCTTTGAGCTCGATGAAAACCTGGAAACGCAGGAGGGTAAACACCTAGGTTTAGGGACACTGCGGGAGCGTATCGAGATGTTGGGCGGGGATATCACCTTTGACACCAAACCCGGACAGGGTTTCCATGTTTCCTTCTCTCTGCCCGCCGAAGAGGACGAACACTGACGTAGCAGATCCAAGGTTTGAAGGGCTGTTGACATGCCCGTAAGGCATGCTAAACTAAAGTTAACATGATCCTAACTTAAGACCCGAACCGAAAGGCGCACACTAACCGATTGAGCGCCTTCTTCCTCGACTTCCCTTTCGCTAGTTCGGATCAAGGAGGTCCTAAATGCGGGGTAATCGAACTGTTTTGATCATCTTGGCGGTTGTGCTTCTCGTTGCCGTTGTTGGAGGCTTCTTCCTCTGGCAGACTATGGGGGGAGACGACGATCAAGATGTGGAACTAACGGAGACTGTAGAGATCCCACAAACCGAGATCGTCGTCGCGGCCCAGAACGTTGGGCGCGGGACCCAGCTCTTGGAGGAGGATGGCGCCATGCGGCTGCAACCCTGGCCTCAGGATGCCCTACCGATGGAGTATTTTGACGATCTTGAACAGGTGGAGGGCAAATATGCCCGCACCGATATTCCTCTTGGTATGCCTATTCTCCCCAGTATGTTGGCTGAAAAAGGAGGGCGCATCACCTACGATGGTTCGGTGGCTGCTCTGTTCGGGGATGAGGGTAAACGTGCTTACGTCCTGCCCATGGACACGCAGGGTGCGGTCGCCTGGGCGCTGGAGCCCGGCGACCACGTGGATGTCCTGGCTACTATCACGCTGGTGGCGGTAGACGAGGAGTTCCAGACCCCGCTTCCTAACCTCTTCATGTCCCTGCCCACCGGTGGTGAGGGCGGGGCTTCCATTGAGGGTACCTATGGTCGTTTTGAGACCCTACCTACCGGCGAGCTGGGTCTCATTTATCCTAATCCCTATCCCAATAGTGCTGCCTCCAATCTGCTAGTGCAATTGACGGTCCAGGATGCCGTCGTGTGGCACATCGGCGTCTGGCAAGAGGCGGATCAGCAACCCCAGCAGGTCACAGGCGCTGCTACCGCGGCGCCCGAGGAGGGGGATGGAGGACTATTGGGCGCGGGTGGTACGACCCAGCAACAAGCTACGCCCATCGCCACGCCCGTGACGCGAAGCGAGATCGAGCCAGTCACGCTGCTGGTTACGCCCCAGGATGCCCTGGTGCTGAAGTATCTCCAGGATATGGGGGCCGATCTAGATCTCGTGCTCCGGGCGGCGGGTGACACCACCACGGTTCTTACGGAACCGATTATGCTACGCTACATACTCGATCGCTACCAGCTCCCCAATCAACCACCGGAGCTCCCTGTGGCGCCGCCATCGCCCATTGCCCCCAAGCTGGAGTTGACGCCCCTGGCACCGGAAGGTGGAGAGGTGGAAGAGTAAGGTTGAAGATCTGTAGATATCGGAGTTTGAATGGGCAAGTCAGTAGTCTAAGGAATTGATATGGTTGGAAGTGATAGAGATAAGATCCGGGTGATGATCGTCGACGATATCGCGGAGACTCGCGAGCAGCTCCGCAAGCTCCTCTCCTTCGACGCCGATATTGAGGTCGTCGTTATGGTGGGAAGTGGTGAGGAGGCCGTCGAAGCTGCGGGGCAATTCCGTCCGGATGTTGTCTTGATGGACATCAACCTTCCGGAGATGGATGGGATCACTGCCACCAGTAAACTGTTGGAAGTGGCACCCTCCACCCAGGTGGTTATGCTCTCGGTTCAGGGAGAGACCGACTACATGCGCCGGGCTATGATGGCGGGAGCTCGCGATTATCTTACCAAACCGCCCAGCGCCGACGAACTACTGGATGCTATCCATCGGATGGCAAAACTTCGCCCCCGCCCCGCCACCGATATGCTCTCCCCTGCCGCAGTGGGTGAAGGAGGGACTGGGCCTCTTGCTGGGCCGTCCCCGACCCGTAAGGGCCAGATCATCACTATATATAGCCCTAAGGGTGGCACAGGCTGTACCACCCTGGCCGTTAACACGGCTATTGCCTTGCAAAACACGTTGGGCAAGGAAAAGAAGGTGGCTCTGGTAGATGCCAACCTCCAATTTGGAGATGTAGCCATCTTCATGAAGCTGCAACCTACCCGCACCCTCGCAGACCTGGCGCCTCGGGCCCATGAGATGGATATGGAGCTCCTTAACACCGTCACCGTTCCCCACCCTTCAGGTCTCAAAGTACTCGCGGCGCCCCCGGCGCCGGAAGAGGCCGAGACGATGCACGAGGGTGGGGTGGACGAAGCGGGTGGCAATCGACGGTTCAGGGATATCCTGGAATTCGCCCGACAGCACTATGATTATATGGTTGTGGATACGGCTCACGCTGTGGATAGCATCGTGCTGGCCCTGCTCGACCTCAGTAATCTGCTGCTTGTTGTGACACGTCCCATCATTCCTGATATCCGGGGGGCACGGATGTTTATTGAGCTTCTCCAGAAAATGAACGTTTCCATGGAGAAGGTAGGCCTGGTCATCAACAGTGTGGACAACAAGCGGATGGGTATCCAACCGGAGGCCATCGAACGGGCCATGATGCCGGCTATGGCCCGCATACCCCTTGAGGAGCGTGCTGCTCTGCGTGCTGCCAACTATGGGGTGCCTTTCGTGATTCATGATGCGAAGGCGCCCATCAGTCAGGCTGTGGAGGAGCTGGTTAGAGCCATCGTCGCTCGCCTGACCGAGGAGCGTGAGGAGGTCGAGAGTGCAGAGCCACAGCAGAAGCAGGTTGGATTGGGCCGGCTGTTGTAACCGAGTAAGTAGGAGGTCATTTTGTCACTCTTAAGACGTATTGAGAAAAAAGAACCCTCATCCTCCAGGTCTTCAGATTCCGGACCTTCGTCCAAACCTTCCCGCTCTTCACAGCGTAGGCAAGACGTGCGACGCCGACCGGCGTCTCCACCTCGTGACGCCTATATGGACCTGAAAACCCGGGTGCAGAACCGCCTTGTGGCGGAGCTCGATCCTGGGATGGACGTATCTCAAACAGCGGAAGTGAGCCAGACTATCCGTGAGATGTACGAGTCTATCCTTGAGGAAGAACGCATTGTTCTCAGCCGCGTGGAACGCGAACGGCTGTTCGAGCAGATCGTCGCCGAGATCCTGGGTCTGGGACCGCTGGAGCCCCTTCTCTCCGATGAGACTGTCACTGAGATCATGGTTAACGGGGCAAAGAGTATCTACGTCGAGCGGGCTGGCAAGATCGAGCGAGTCAATGTGGCTTTCGAATCGGATGAACATCTCATGCGTATCATTGAGCGCATCGTGGCCCCCCTGGGACGCCGTATCGACGAGAGCAGCCCCACGGTGGATGCCCGGTTGCAGGACGGTTCGCGAGTCAACGCGGTTATTCCCCCCATCTCCCTGGTGGGGCCGGTATTGACGATACGTAAGTTCTTCAAGATCCCTCTCACCATCGAGGATCTGATCAACTACGGGACCATTACGGAAGAATCTGTCGAGTTTTTGCGCGCCTGCGTCATCTCGGCCTTGAATGTCCTGGTCTCGGGCGGTACGGGCACGGGAAAGACAACCCTGCTTAACATCCTTTCTGGCTTCATCCCCGGTGACGAACGGATCGTGACCATCGAGAACGCGGCGGAGTTGCAGCTACGCCAGGAGCATGTGGTCACGCTGGAGTCGCGCCCCCCCAACATTGAGGGCCGGGGTGAGGTTTCCATTCGAGACCTGGTCATTAACTCGCTGCGTATGCGACCCGACCGGATTGTGGTAGGGGAGTGCCGTGGCGGTGAGGCCCTGGACATGCTTCAGGCGATGAACACGGGCCACGATGGCAGCCTGACAACCATTCACGCCAACAACACCCGGGAATGCCTCTCCCGTCTGGAGACCCTGGTGCTCATGGCAGGCATGGAGCTACCCCACCGCGCCATCCGTGAACAGATCGCCGCCGCTATCGACCTCATTGTGCAGCTGGAGCGTATGCGTGATGGCTCACGCCGGGTGGTGACCATCACTGAGGTGCAGGGTATGGAGGGTGATGTCGTTACAACCGCCGACATCTTCAAGTTCGAGCAGGTGGGATTTGAGAACGGGAAGGTGGTAGGACGGTTGCGTCCCACGGGCATTCGCCCCAAATTCATTGACCGCTTGGAGCAGGCAGGCATCCATCTACCCGCCTCCATCTTCGGCGTGGGCGAGCGACTGCGCGGATACTAGAGTGTGCGCCACCAGCGGACGCTCTAGCGGTATTGTTATGGATGGCCTGAGAGGTCATTTTTGGTTGGTCGGCTTGTTTTCCGACCTTCCTGGGACGAACTAGAATAGGTAGGTTGATACCATGCAGTGGGTGTTCATCGGCGGTATTGCCATAGCGATAGTGTTGCTCATTGTCGCCTTTACAAGCCGACCAGCAGGCCAGGATCTGGTCGAACAACGGATCGGTCGTAAGGAAGACAAGAAAAAAAAGAAGCGAGGGGAAGCAGAAGGGCCCTCTGCTATTGGAGCCGCTGTCGATCGGGCAGTTGCTGGTCGCGGATTCGCTCAGAACCTCGCCACACAGATTGCACGCGCCGATCTCAAGCTCACCGTTGGTGAGTTCATTGTCATCTCCATCACCATCTCAATGGGAGCCGGATTGCTTTTCTACCTACTCGACCGCCCCGTTCTCATTCCTGTAGGCATCGTGGTAGGTTTCTTCGCCCCCCGCTGGTACCTGGGCTTTCGTCAGGGACAGCGTGCCAAGAATTTCGAAGGTCAGCTGGCGGATGGTTTGAACCTTATGGTTAACGCCCTGCGTGCCGGGTACAGTACCTTGCAAGCTATGGAGGTGATCTCGCGGGAGATGCCCGATCCTATAGCCAATGAGTTTGGACGGGCCGTGCTGGAGATGCAGCTGGGTGTACCCTTTGAGTCAGCGATGGACAATCTGCTGCGGCGGATGCCCAGCGCAGACCTCGACCTGGTGATCACGGCTATGAGTGTCCAGCGTGAGGTCGGCGGTAACCTCGCCGAGGTTCTGGACTCTATCAGTTACACTATTCGCGAGCGCATCCGCATCAAGGGCGAGATCAAGACCCTCACCGCTCAGGGTAGATATACTGGCTACGTTATTACCTTGCTGCCCTTCGCCCTGGCAGGCTTCCTCTACTTCTACAGCCCTGATTTCTTCGGCCCCATGCTTTCAGATCCCTGTGGATGGATTATGCTGGGTACAGGTCTCTTGCTGATAGGTGTTGGATATTTCATCATCAGCAAGATTGTAGATATTGAAGTTTGAGGTGGGAAGCTATGCAAATCTTACTACTATTGATGGGCTTGCTGGTGGTGGGGGTTGTGCTTTTCATGATCCTGCGCGGCGCCCGGGCTTCCCAGAGCCTTGAAGATCGCTTGAATGAGCTGGCAAGCCTTGGGGAACCCGTCTCGTTGGAGGATCTGGAACTCTCACAACCTTTCACTCAGCGAGTGATCATGCCGATGCTCCAGCATATGGGGGAGGCTTTGCAGAGGCTCACCCCAAAGCAGAACCTGGAGCAGGCACGTCAGAAGCTGGAGGTGGCCGGGCTCGCTCACTCGATCAAGCCTGCGCAATTCTACGCGGCTCGTATCGCTGCCAGCGTCATTCTCGGTATTCTCGGACTCGTCTTCGCTTTGACGGGGGCGGGAACACCTCTGTATCAGCGCGTTCTCTTCGGGGCTGGCGGTTTTGTCCTCGGGTACTTTCTCCCGCCGTTGTTGCTCACTTCCAAGATCCAGAGGCGCCAGGAGGAGGTGCTCAAGGCTTTGCCTGATGCTCTGGATCTGTTGACTATCTGCGTCGAGGCCGGTCTGGGTTTCGATGCTGCCATGTCCAAGGTTGCTGAGAAATGGGATAATGAGCTGAGTCTGGCCTTCACCCGGACGGTACAGCAGATGCAGCTGGGTAAATTGCGTCGTGAGGCTCTGCGAGATATGGCTAATAGTCTCGACGTCTCCGATGTGACCTCTTTTGTGGCTGCTATTATCCAGGCTGATCAGCTGGGTGTTAGTATGGCGAAGGTGATGCGTATTCAATCGGAGCAGATGCGTGTTAAGCGCCGTCAACGCGCTGAGGAGAAGGCCCGTCAGGCTCCGGTCAAGATCATGATTCCCCTGGCCTTCTGCATCTTCCCATCAATTCTCATCGTACTCCTGGGGCCTGCCGTGCTCCAGATCAAGGAGTCTGGTATCTTCGGCGGGTTCTGACCGGCAGACATGAATGCCGCCCGGTCAGGAACCGATACATACCCTGTCGATAGGGCGGGGGGTGGTGCCCGTCGTCAGATCCGATCTTGGGAAGAGAGTGTGATCGATCCTGTACGTAGCGCATGGAGTATCCGCCGCTGGTTGCTGGATCTGGTACTCCCCCCTCGGTGCGCTGGTTGCGACCGGGTGGGTGTCTGGCTTTGCGAATCTTGTGCACAGCAATTTCTTCCTTTCGAGGGGCCTCTTTGCCCTCGTTGTGGGCGGCCCAGGATGAAACCGACTCTTTGTCCTGTTTGCGCGGAGACTCCGTTGAAAGCAAATCCCATCCGTTCAACCTTTCTCTTCGAAGGCCCATTGCGCGATGCCCTTCATGCATTCAAATATCGGGGTG
>JBNGDR010000008.1:0-19414 GCA_049975685.1 Anaerolineae bacterium | reverse complement strand
TTCCTGTTCTGATCCAGAAAGACCATCCCGCCCAGAGGCGCGTGTTCAAAGGCCGGGCGTGCAGCCACCGAAAGCAAGAGCAAAGAAGCGAGGACATAAATCAACCAACGCCGGGAATTCTGAGTGCACATGGTTACCTCCTGTTGGTGAAACCTGCGCTACCTAAATCGCCGACACCCTCCGAAATGTGGTTTGCAGATGCGGCAAGAGGATGAGGAAGCTGTACACTCATTATAGGAGGTGTCCGATCGAAAGTCAAGGTCATATGCGCCCTCTAATTTCACTAGAGTATGCTTCAAGTCCCAGTGTCGGTGTTGCATGGGAGATATTTCCCCGTTGTTCGTAACGTCAGGGTCTCCTTCGACGATATAATCTGCGTGGGGCGCTGGACTTTTCCGGTAACGCTCGACTGTCGCAGAGCGCGGATCGCTGCATGATCTTTGAGGTGTATCCAGAAATTGACAACCCTTTAATTCTCTCTATACTCAAAAACGTTCTTGTGTTCACCAATGATCCTTAGTCGCTCTGTATCACCCAGTTCAATCTGGTATACCCTTCAGGTCCCGAGGTGGGCGATGCTGGTGACGGATAGGAAACCACAATCGGAAATCTTTCAAAGTTGCGACGTCAAGGAGGAAGACCTACGATGCAGATCAACGGCCCGGGCCAGATCGTTGTCACAGGCGACGTTACCATCGACTGGAATATAGCTCAGAGGACGCGTGTTGGTGAACAGGCCATCTGGCAGCCGTATGATTGGGTGCGCGCTTGCTGGCAATATGGAGGCGCGGCCCTGCTCGCCGAGGTCATACGAGCTACGTTGTCCCAGGGAGGTGAAGAGACCAACCCTTCTGGTGAGGTGCTGAGTATGGCCGTACCACAAGGGCCCTTCTGTCCCGCCGACGATCGCTTCTATCATAGTTATGCTCTCTGGACTGAGTATCCCACATCTCATGGAGATGCCTGGCGGGTGAAAGCCTTCCTGGGTTTGGATGGTGGCGAGGGTGTCCTAGATCCCAACCCGCAACCGTGGCAATCTGTAGCAGAGGATACACCCACCGCCGATCTGGTTGTGTTGGATGACGCGAACCTCGGCTTTCGTAATCAGCGCAGTCTGTGGCCCCAGGCCATCACCGCCGAGGGGGCACAACCCTGGATTCTGCTCAAGATGGCACGGCCCATCGCCAGGGGCGCTCTGTGGGAGCACCTGCTGGAGCATCACGCCGATCGACTCGTTGTCGTTATCCCTGTGACCGATCTACGGCGGACGGTGGTCCAGATCAGCGAGGGTCTCTCCTGGGAGCGCACCGCCCAGGACGTGGTGTGGGAGCTGAAACACAACCCGCGCATTAACGGGCTATCCCGGTGTGCCCACATCATCATCTCCTTTGATACCGCCGGCGCTATCTTGCTTTCCCGCTTCGCCGACGACGATAAGAAAAAGACACTCTCGTTGAAGAGTTACCTCTTCTTCGATCCCCCGGTCATTGAGGGTATGTGGAAAGAATCACATCCTGGCGGCATGGTGGGCTATACCATCTGCCTGACAGCGTCCATTGCGCGTCAACTATTCCTCGCGCCGGCGGACCCCGACATCCATAAGGGCATTCAATCTGGGTTGGCGGCCATGCGTGATCTGCATGACACGGGCTATGCAGAAGAATCTGGAAGTCACCCCCGGATAACCTTTCCCATTCGCCGCGTCGTCGAAGTGCTAAAACGTGAGGAGGCTCCCTTTAGCGAGGTCGAAGTTCAGGATCCCACGCGGTTCCTCAGAACGCAAGACCAGGAAGAATCCCTCACCGAGGAGGAGCGAGCCGAAGCCGACGGCTGGTGGACCATCCTCCACGATCAATACCGGCATGATCTCGCCCGAATAGCCACTCAGATCGTGTCGGAAGGCGCGGAGCACGCACTTCAGAACGTGCCACAGGGGCGCTTCGGTCATCTCCTCACCGTGGATCGCCGGGAGATTGAGAGCTTCCGCAGTATTCATGCTCTGGTATCCGAGTATCTGAGTTACGACCGCCCTAAAAGGCCCCTATCCATCGCCGTCTTCGGTGCACCGGGATCGGGCAAGTCCTTTGGCATCACACAAGTTGCGAAATCCCTTGCTCGCGGTGAAATCGAGGTGCTGGAGTTTAATCTGTCGCAGTTCGATGGCCCTCAGGAACTGGCCGCTGCTCTTCATCAGGTGCGCGACGTTGCCCTGAGTGGACAGATCCCCCTGGTTTTCTGGGACGAGTTTGACACTCCACTGGACGGGAAACCTCTGGGTTGGTTGCGGTATTTCCTGGCCCCCATGCAGGATGGCGCCTTCCGGGAGGGGCAGCTCACTCACTCCATCGGAAGGGCCCTCTTCGTCTTTGCTGGTGGGACCAGCCATCGGATGGAAGAGTTCGGCCAGCAGCTGGACGCAGAGAGCTATCGTGCCGCCAAAGTGCCGGACTTTGTAAGCCGGCTCAAGGGCTACGTAAATATCCTTGGCCCTAATCCCCCGGAACTCACTACAGGAGGCAGCGAGGGATCGGATGCTTACTTTGGTATTCGGCGAGCCATTCTACTGCGCTCTATTCTGCAGCGTAACGCCCCCCGGCTCTTCCACCAGGAAAAAGGCAAGACACTACTTAACATTGATCGGGGTGTGCTTCGCGCCTTCCTTGAGGTAAGCCGGTACAAGCACGGCATACGTTCCATGGAATCCATCGTCGCCATGAGCCACCTTGCGGGACGGCAGAGCTACGATCGCTCCAGCCTTCCGGCCCAGGTTCAGCTCGATCTTCACGTTGATGGTGAAGAATTCCTGGCTCTGGTGCAACAACTGGAGATCGAGGGAGATCTGCTGGAGACGTTGGCAGAAGCCCATCACCGGATATTCTGCGAGAACATGCGAAAAAAGGGATACCGTCCGGGTCCCGTCACAGACGAGAAACAAAAGACGCACTCCGCTCTGATAACTTACGAGGATCTTCCCGAGGATGAGAAAGCCCAGAATCGCGCCGCGGTTCGTGACATTCCCAACAAGCTGGCGCGTTCAGGCTACATTATGATCCCGGCGCGCAGCAACGAGCCGCCCTTCGAATTTCCGGGTCCTAATCTGGAGCAGCTGGCAAAGATGGAACACGCCCGCTGGATGCGTCAGAAACAGCAGGATGGTTGGCGTCATGCTGAGGAGACCGACAAGGGGCGCAAACTACACGAAGCGTTGCTGCCCTGGGACGAGCTCTCTGAGCAGCAACGGGAAAAGGATAGGGTGCTCGTGCGGGAGATCCCTCGCATCCTGGCACACGCCGGCTACACCGTCGTTCAATTGCAATCCGAATCGGAAGATGGCTGATATGACCGTAGTCATCGGGGTCACCGGTCATCGTTTTCTGACCGAGCTGGAGAGGGTCAAGGCTGGCATCGATGAAGCTCTGCATGAGATCGCGGCACATTTCGAAGGTCCGCCCTTCACCATTATCTCCTCCCTGGCAGAGGGAGCCGATCGACTGGTCGTACAGCGGGCCTTTGAACGGTGGGAGGTAAGCCTTAGCGTGCCCCTGCCGCTTCCCGCCCAAGAATACATGGCCGATTTTCAGACGCCCGCCTCTAGGGAATCTTTCCTCACGTTGTTGGAAAAGGCCGACGAGGTGCTGACGTTGCCCACCGCCGGTACCCGTTCCCAGAGCTACGCGGCGGCCGGTCATTATGTCGTCGCTCACTGTGATGTTCTGTTGACTGTGTGGGATGGAAGGGCAGCACAGGGCACTGGCGGGACAGGGGAGATCGTGTCCCGCGCTCGTGAGCGGAATCTCCCCCTGGCCTGGATCCACGCCGGTAATCGTCGTCCTGGCACATTACAACCGACGACGCTTGGAGAGGAGCAGGGGCAAGTGACCCTGGAGCGTTTTGGGCAGGGAGGAGGGTGAAGACGGAAGGATGAGGTACAAATCTGAGCTGGTACGAAGATCACCGTCTACGTAAGAAATCTGTTATATTTTATTGCGCCTGGATCGGTGGAAGGCTAATGAATGAGATTGACAGTGTCCTTGCTTCGTGCTACACTAGATCCGTCTTGAGCCTACGCTATCAGGGGTTATCCCTGATGGCAAGTTACACACTACTGTTGCAAAAACCTCATCCGTGGTTCGATTTTGTATCTCCAGAGCGGGATCGAAGATATAAAGAACAGAACCTTATGACGGAGCCTGGTAATGAAAGGAAACTAGGATGAAGCGCAGGTCTAATCGCGCGGAAGACCCACCACAGATCTTCATCAGCTACAGTCATCGCGAAGCGGATACAGCCTTTGCCCGCCAATTGCGAGATCGCCTCCACTCTATGGGGTACCAGGTGTGGATCGACGAGCGCAGCATCCCCATCGGAGATACCTTCGATGACCGGATCGACGAGGGTTTGAGAAATTCGGATGCTGTCATAGGCATTATCACACCCAGCAGCGTTGCTTCCAAGAACGTCCGCAATGAGTGGGTCTTTGCCCAGGAAAATGAAATCAGGCTTCTGCTTCTCCTGCTGGAACCCACCCAGATCCCCATGCAGTTCATCCGCATCAATTACCTGGATTTCACCAAACAGGAAAAGGGCGCTGCCTTCGCACGTCTCGAAGAGGATCTGGCCCGCACGTTGGGTGGTGAAGAGCGGGGTAATGGGCGTTCGAGGGAGGAGCAAGCCTGGCGGGCCAGCGAGCGTATCGAACAGGGCGATTTGCCGTCCCCCGAGATGGTGCGCTTGCAGCGCTTCCAAACCAGTGGAATCCCCGCCTGGGTAGATTTCACGACAGAGGAAGAGCAGCTCTGGATCTCCGATGGTGAACAGATCGAAGCCTTTGTCCGGGGATCGCCCTATCGAGAGGATCGTTGGCTGCTGCCCAACCGGCGTTGGAAGCTCATGGCTCGTGAACTCTGGCAGGATCGTCTGCTATGCTCCGATTGGGAGGGCTCGCTCTACGCTTTTGGTGGTCCCAACCACGGGCAGGATGAAACCGTCTATCGCGCCAGATATGACGACTTGCCCATTCACCTGTTGACGGTCGGTCGCTCCGGGCAGTTGCTGGCTGCCACGTGGGATGGCAGGCTACGAGTTTGGAATAGGGATGGACAGCCCCTTTTCCCATTGGACAAGGTCGTTCTTCCCCGCCTGCCCCTTCAGATCTTCTCCTGCGGTCCCGGCTGTTTTGCCGTCCTCGATAGAGGTCAGACCGTGTGGATATATGATGAAGCCGGGGAGCCTATCTGGACGTGGGAAGCAGATGGTGACGTAACAGCACTTTGGGGCTACAGGAGAAATCAAGATAAGAGTTCACCGTTGATGTTGATGATGCTCATCGACAACACGCGGATCGTCCGCGTGCAGACCGATGTGACACCCCCCTCAGAGATCAAAACGCTGTCGCTGCCCTCTCCGGCGCGGCTCTTCTCACATCTCGATCCCCAGGAAGGTGAGGGATGGACCGTGCTCGCGTTGGAAGATGGGACCCTGGCCTGGTTGTCGTGGTTATCCTTCCGTTTGCCATCGGCCTATCAGGTTGATCTGGAGTGGGGCGTTCGGGATCTCATCGCTCTGCACGATCCCCAACGACCCAGCGCGCTTGTCAGCCTGGGCATAACGGATACAGGACACCTCTTCGCAACCAGCGATCGTAAGGTGCGAGAGTATCCCTTGTCGCCCATTCACATGCTTTGCCCGGACCCCTCGGGTCGATTCCTTTTCTGCGTGCTCGAAGAGGGGGTCGAGATGTACCGCAATCCGGCCATCCTCCCGGTGGCCTGCGAGGTCACAGTGGGGAGCGTGGAGGGCACCCTCGTGGTCGGAGAGTATCGTGAGCTGGTGATTAACCTGGTCAACAGCGGCTCCATTCCTATCTCCAGACTGTCGGCAACCCTGCGAGGACGCGATCGTATTATCCCATCGAGCGAGATCGTGCGGATGGGGGAATTTCTGCCCGGTCAACGAATTCCTCTCCGGCTATCTGTGCAGGCCATCGCTGCCGGTACACTGCAGGTGGAGCTACGGGTTGCTATGGAAGACGAATCGGGTCCGCCCGCAATAGAGACCCGGTTGAACGTCCACGTGCAGTCAAAGAGGGCTCGGGAGGGATGAGGTGATGCTCCAGATCGAAACAACGTCTCTGGCGGGTGGGCGCCGGCTACGAGTGACAATCAACACCGATCGCGATACCTTCAACAAGAGGCGCGCTGAGGCTGCCAAGGAGATCTCGCGGGAGATCAGAATTCCGGGCTACAGGATGGGAAAGGCCCCTTACATTGCAGTTCAAAGGCACGTAGGAGAAGCTCGCATTGTACAGAGGGCCGCCGAGGGCTTCCTCGACGAGAACTATCACAAGATCCTGGAAGAAATCGACGCAGAGCCCGAAGGCCCCCGCAGTCCGGCGACGATTCGATCTTCAGATCCCCCCATCTTTGAGTTTGTCATCGAAGTCCGGTCCCGGCAGAAGCCTCAGCCGGAACCGGTGGAAGTAGAGGTGGAAGACGATGTAGGAGGCGTTCTCCTGGAATCGGCACCTTCCCTGACCGAGCGTCGTCTGCTGGCGCGCCTCCGCGAGTATTTCGATAACGGATATCGGGACCCGGAGATGCTGTACCTGGGTGGACGTCAGGCCCTATCCCTGGGTATGAATAGAGAAGCACGGCGCTTCCTCAAGCCATTGGCAACGATGATGTGCCAGCGCGAGGAACTTCCGACCGGTTACGCGCCGGTGGGATTACTTCTGTTGCTCGCTTCGGACGAGGTGGAGGAGCGCGAGGTGATTCGCAAGCGGCTCCTGGATCTCGCGGAGGAGAGGCCCTCCCTGGACGAGATGAGGGCGCTTCTGGAGGCGATCCCCTGGGAGGATGTCGGGGAAGAGGAGGACGACGATCGGCCTGAGGCACAGGGCACACTTGCGGAAGAGGCGCGCGACTACTATGAAGCCAACAATTTGACCGCGGCTCGTACTGCATTGGAGTCGATGTTGCTGGAGAACGGCGATCAACCCGCTGTTCTTCGTAACCTGATCACGGTGACCAGCGAACAGCAGGATGTCGAGGCTTACGAGCGGTACTGGCGCCGGTATGTCAAGGTCTTGCTCTGGCGTATAGTGCGTGGTGAGGAGATCAACGCCGCCTGGCAGGAGTTGTTACACTTTTACACTCAGGTGGCGGAGGTCACCGATCGGGACCTGGACGGGACACAAGATGTCGTGCGAACGTTGATCGCCCAGCCTGGCTTCCTCCCCCGCTGGCTGGAGGCACACGCGGGACTGGTGTGGTTGGAATCGGCCCTCAAGTCCCGGCGCACCCTGCAGACCAATCTGGGAAAACAGCACCTGGAACGTGGATTCAGGGGTAATCTTGCACTGATGCGTTACTGGTTCCATCTCTTCTATCCGGAGTTTGAGCGCTTGCTCGACCTGGGCAGCAATGGTGGTGCCGGACTGGCCCTGCCCTCGGGAGAAATTCAACTACAGATTTACTTCGATCCCACACTTACCTTGCTCAAGCGTTTCCTGGAATGGCAGCGTTTTGGGTTCGGACTCAAGACCGAGACTGTTGTGGATGAGGAGTCGGGTCGTGAGACAAAGGAACTTGTCCAGGATCGCCACGCGGAGAACATCGTCGCCGTTGCGGGTTGCGTCGCCCGTATTCCGACGCAGCACTACACCCTGGCGCTGGAGGAAATGGTCGATGAGGATCGCGCCAGAGCCGTGGAGGATAAGACCCTGCGACAGATGTTGCAGGAGGCCTGTGCTATGCCCTTTTTCCAGTTCCGCCTCTCCAACTTCCTGAATGATCCGCCCGATTGGCAGGGGGTCATTGATTTCTTTGGAGATCCGGAGATGGAATCTCGGTTAAGTCCTCCCATTCGTCTCTTTCTCGCTCTGGCGTTCTGCCAACGCGAGCAACCTCTGGCGGGGTTGAGAGTAGCTCGTGAGGCCGTGCCCGAGATTCCCGCCGATCAATTCAAGGAGGAGACGCAGAGCTATAACCTGTGGCAGAGTGTCCTCAGCGCCAACATCGGTCACGCCATCGAGGCGGAAGCGAAGCCTGAGGTTATGCCGCCGAGCGTACAGATGCCCGCCACGGCTTCGCCTACGGAGTTCTGGATCCGCCTGGTTAAATATGAGATCGGGAAGATGGAGGGCGATGAGCGTGTCGAGGAGATCCGGGACGCGGCGTTTGAACTCGTTGACAACGTCTACATGCGGCAGGTGCTGGTTAAGGATGCTGTTGAGAGATCGAAGGCGTTGGTCGGGGAGCAGAAGTTCGAGGAAGCCCTGCAGGTCATCGCAGATCTGCCCGACGAACCCGATCAACTCAAAGAACTCAAGGAGAACCTGACCGAGCAGATACAAGAGGCGCGGAGCGGGTACGAGATCCAGCAGAAGATCGAGGCCGCCATCGAGAGATCCAAGAAATACGCGGAGAAGGGTGACTTCGCTCGTGCTCGTAAGGCTATCAAGGATTTGCCTGACACACCAGAAGAGGTTCGCGATCTCAAGGGGAAACTCCTGGGTCAGATCGCTGAGGCCGAAAAGCAGTACAGGCTGCAAGCGCAGATCGAAGACGTGATTGAGAGATCCAAGGCCCACGTGCAGAAAGGGAATTTCTACCAGGCCCGCCAGGCCATAAGGGCGTTGCCCGATTCGCCTCCCCAGATCAAGGAACTCAAGCAGAATCTTCTGGGCCAGATCGATGAAGCGGAGGGACAACACGAGCTACAGGAGCGGATCGAGGAGGTCATTGAGGAATCCAAGGCCTACGTGGCAAAGGGTAATTTCCGCCAGGCCCGACGCACTGTCAACGCGCTGCCTGATTCGCCCCCGCAGGTCAAGGAGCTCAAGCAGAATCTTATCTCACAGATCAACCAGGCCGAGAAGCAGGCTCTGGACGCGGCGACCATCCGCGCCCAGATCGACGGTGTGATCCAGAACTGCCAGCGATACGTCCAGAATGCCGAATTCTCCCGTGCCCGCCGCGAGATCCGGGGTTTGCCCGACTCGCCCGCCGAGGTGAAGCAGCTGAAGCGGAAGCTTCTGTCGCAGATCGATGACGCCGAGCGGGAATACGATAACCTCGACAGCCTCATCAATGAGCTGCTGAAGAAGTTTGTGGATCGAGGGGTAAACCTGGACATTGCCAAGATCGCGAGGGATAACGACGTGGATCTCTCTGACAAACGCCAATTTTACGGCCTGTTGAAGGCCATCGACCGGCAACTCTTTTGACTCTTGCAGCTCGGGCCGGTCTCTTTATGACATGCAGGACATGCTCTTGACCTTGCCCGTCAGCTGTTATTTTGATCGGAGGTGAGCACGCTATGCCAGAGACGACCTCATTCCTGAACTATTACTTCGCGCCCCTGGGACGCGAACGTGGTGGGTTGCTGGAATTGCTAGATCTGCCCCCGACGGCGGAGAAGAGTGAGGTTGCGAGGCGGGTCCGTTACCAGATGCGGATACACCAGGACGAGTACCAGGCGCGGCGGAAGCTTCCCCAGGCCCAGCTCGAGTATACTCAGCTCAAGGCACGCCTGGCGGAGGGCGAGATCACCGAGGCGGCCTTCGAAGAGGCACGTGATGAGATCGTCGCCCGCTTTCTGGAGGAGGATATCCGGGCCAAACAGGAATACGATCGGGTGCGGGCAGAGTACGAATCAGGCGAACTCTCCGAGAAGAAATATCGATACCGGATCAAGAAAGCCGTCACTTTCCTTGAGGAGGGTAAAGATCTCCTCCGGCGCCGCCGCGAGATCCCAAAAGAGGAGTACGAGGCGCGTTACACGGCGATCCTGGAGCGCCTGGAGACGATGGAGGTAACGTCGGAGGAGATCCAGGCTCAGCAGGAGGCTGTGATAGAGGATCTGGAGGCCGTCGAGCTCACACAGGAGGAGTTCGATGAGCTCGATAAGGCGTGGCAGGCCGAGCGAACGGTCAAAGAGACCGCCCTCAACGAGATCAAGGCGGCTTACGATGCCATGCGCACGAAGGAACGGGAGCGGGAGAACAAGGGTTTTACGTTTGATACCGTTATCTGGCGTGACGTGGCGACTTCGGCGGGCGATGAAAGCGACGGTCCGGCGTGGATCGATCCCGAATTCCAGAAGAAGATCGTCACCCTGGTCGACCATCTGTGGGGGGAGTTGCCCGTCGGTCAGCGGACGCTCTGGCGGGAGAGGATGCGGGCCTGGCGGCAAGAGGTCCGCCACCTTGGTCCCATCTTCGATACCGAGCGTGCCTTCACCGCAGAGGCAGAGCCCGTTGAAGCGGAGTTCCCGACTCTTGCGGCGCCCTTTCCGCTGAGCATCGAGCGTCTGGAACAGGAGGAGCTCGAAGAGGTCTCGCTCCAGCCTCAACGTGACGCCAGGCGGAGGCAGATGAGTGTCGACGAGATCATGGCTGCTATGCTGAGAGAGATGGCCGAACGTACGCCAGAGAAGAGTGTGACGTCTTCTGCATCACAGAAACCCGAGATCGCCAAGCATAAGGCGAAGCCCAGCGCCGAGGAGTTCACGAAATTTCTCCAGAAGATGACCAATCTGAGCAAGGACAAGAAGCTATAGACATGATTGCATCGGGGAATGAAATTCTCGTTCAGCAGGTTTGCGGCTATTTCTGTTCCGTCCCTTCGATACGCTGACGATTTGACTATTGACTAAAGACTATACTCTGAGGTGAGTGAATGAACGAAGGTAATGAGGAGAAGAATACGGACCAGCACGCCGAAGTGGATGAGCATACCGCCGGCTCTGGAGAAGATCGCGACGCTGAATTGCTCGCACGACTTCAGAGCCTGGAAGGGAAAAATGATTTCGTGCTCCAGCAGATCGCCTACATTCTACAGGCGCTCAATCAGCAGAGCATTGCTTTGCAGGCCAACCAGGATATCCTCAGGGAGGAATTGAAACGCTTCCAGACCGGGGGGCCGCAGCGAGCCATGGCCGCCATCTTTTACCGGCTCTTCCGGGATCTGCTCAAGGTGATGAACCAGCTGGATGAGCTGGCGGCCCTCGGCAGCAGCGGGGAGCATACCGACGAGGAGAAGCCCTGGTTGCGTTCCCTGGAGATGTTGCAGGGCCAGATGGAATTCATTCTCATCGAGTGGGGATGCGAAACGATGGATATCGAGGTTTTTGTGACTCAATTTGATCCAGACACCCACGAGGCCGTGCCGGCTGAGGAAGAGATGCCTGCACAAGATCCCGAGGGAGAGCCCATACCCGAGGGGACCATTGTCAAGGTAGTGCAGCGCGGTTGGACCTTACAGGGGGCCATTCTGCAATATCCCCGTGTCGTTGTACGTTAAAGAAATCGAGGTTGTTTTATTTCAGTTGATCGCGAAGGTGGAGTGCGTACGATTTTCGACCTTCGACCTTAGACTTTAGACTCTTACTTACCGGAGGTGTAGTATGGCCGTTATCGGCATCGATCTAGGAACCACCTATTCTGCAGCATCACGCTTTATCGATGGGGAGACCGAGATTATCTACCTGGAGGGACGTCCCACCCTGCCCTCGGTGGTGGGCATCGACCGCCGGGGACGGGTGGTCATCGGCTACCGCGCCAAGCGGAATCAGGCCGACAATCCCCAGGACACCATCGTCGAGATCAAGCGCAAGATGAGCGAGGAAAAGGAGAAAGCGAAGGTCACCTTGGGTGGCAAGGAATACACGCCCCAGGAGATCTCGGCCATGATCCTGGCTCGCATCAAGGATCTCGCCGAGGAAGAGCTGGGCGAGGAGATCACCGGTGTGGTCATCTCCTGTCCCGCTTACTTCAAAGAGAAGCCGCGTCACGCGACCAAGGAGGCGGGCGAGCTGGCCGGTCTCAACGTTCTGCGCATCGTCAACGAGCCGACGGCGGCGGCCTACGCCTACGGCATGCTCCAGGGTGACACCGACGAGGAGCGGCTGGCCATGGTCTACGACCTGGGCGGGGGCACCTTCGACGTGACCATCCTCAAGATGCTGGGTGGCAACGTCGAGGTTATCGGCACCGGCGGCGACCCGCAGCTGGGCGGGGGCAACTTCGACGACCGTATCGTCGAGTGGATGCTCGAGCAACTGCGCGAAGAGGAGCCCGGCTTCATAGACTCCCTGAACGATGCCGCCATGGAGGCGCTCAAGACCCGCCTCAAGTTCTTCGCCGAGGAGGGGAAGAAGGTTCTCTGCGGTCCCCCGCCCCGCGACGCCTACCAGTTCCAGATCGCCAAGGTCGCGACCTACCAGGGCCGCCCGGTCTCCTTCTCCGGGACCCTGACCATGGAGAAGTTCGAGAGTCTTATCTCTGACCTGATGCAGAACTCCATCACTCACCTGGATGAGGCGATGAGGGTACCCAAGGAGAAGTTCAAGTACACCGAGGATCACCTGACCGACATCCTGCTGGTGGGGGGCAGCACCCGTGTGCCCTACGTCCGGCACCTGCTGGAGGAGCGCTATCCCCACGTTCCGCTGCGGGGTGTGGAATCCGGGGTGAGCCCCGATGAGATTGTGGCCCGGGGCGCCAGCATTGTTGCCGCCCAGGCGAAGCCGGACAGCGAAGAGTTCATCGAGACGGAGCTCCTCGACGTGACGGGCCACACCCTGAGCGTGGCTGTGGTAGATGCCCGCACGAACAAGGAATTCCTGCATCCTCTTATCCCCAAAGATACGGTACTGCCCGCCTCGGCCAAGCATCAGTTTGCCAGCGCTGGCAACATGACCCCTTACTCCAAGGTCAGGATCTATCAGGGTGAGGGTCGCGAGATCACGACGGAGACCACGAAGATCGAGGAATTCATCATTGAGATCGAACCCCGACCGGAGCCGACACCTCTGGAGATCGGATTGCAGCTGAACAAGGACGGGTTGCTGGTGGCTCACGCGACCGATATGCTTACCATGCGCCGGGTGAACTGTGAGATCAACTACGATGATACCACCAAGATACCCCGGGAAGAGCTGGAACGGAAGCGGGCGGAGATCGCAGCGGCCCTGAAAGGGCGTATGGAGCGTGCAGAGAATCCGCTGGAGCAGGCGGCCCAGGCCTCACAGGCGCCGGGAGCCCGACCTCAGCCGGCACCGGCCCAGCCGGCGCAACCTGCGCAACCTGCGCAACCCGCATCCCGGCCTGCGGCTGCACCTGCTGCTGGTCAGGCGGCTGCGCCCGGTGGTGATCCCCTGGCCGCGATGAATCCCATCGTCCATAACCTGTACCAACAGGCGGTGCAGAACTTCGCGCAGATCCCGCCCGACCGCCAGCCCCGCGTCATGGAGCTGGTGGGTGCCATCCAGCAGGCGGCCCAGGCCGGTGATCAGGGGCAGGTCATGCAGCTCGGCTTGCAACTGCAGCAGGAACTGATAGGCGTCCTGTAGGCAAAGAGCCCTACCTATATGCGCACAGAACGGGTGATCACGCGAGATCTGGACGGCGAGCTCATTGAGGTCAGCGACGGCGAGGGCGTCCATTACGTCAAGCGCCTCTCACTTGAGGTGGCCTGGCACACGAACGCGCCGGAGGATCTGGCCTATTGGCTGGAACCTCTGGTAACGGAGGTGGATGAGGCGTGGTCCCAGCGGAAACTCCTCATCCACTACAATCCCTTCTTGAAGCCGCTCTCCAGATCTCAGTTGCAGACCATATTACGACCGGAGTCACCGCTCGCGGGTTGGCGGCTGGCTCACCTGGCGGCCGATCTCTGCCGTTGGCTGGAACGTTTCCACACGGCAGATTATCCTCAAGCCGTGATTCACCCCCGGCGGGTGGGGCTCCTGGATGGGCGCTTCGTTCTCCTTCCTACCCTTGCCGGGATCATGTCCCCACTCTCGAAGTCTCTTTCTGGTAGCATACGATCCTGGCTTCCCTTCATCGCGCCGGAGATATTACGGACACGCGCCAAGAGCCCGGCTCTCCTGCCGGCCGGTGATGTGTATGCGCTGGGTCGGATGTTGCAGGCTCTCGCTGCACCTGAGCGCACGGAGGTCTTGCCCGATGATCCCTACGAGGCCGCCGAGCAGATCGTGGAAACGTCCGCTGCGTCCATCCCCTTCGAGTGGCCCGAGGGTTTCGACGAGATCGCCGAGGTCGTGGAGACCATGGTAGATCTCTCGCCCGAAGCTCGGCCCACAGCGGCTGAGCTCGCCACCACCTTCCACGCTCTGGTCGGGCAGCTCGATCCGGAACGGGTGATCCAGGCCCTTATTGAGGAACGGGATCTGGGAGAGGCTCAGGCGCATCTTGAGGCATTGAACGCTTCCCAGGGGGAGGGGGCCTTCGCCTTCCCGCACTCGAAACTTCACCTTCTGCAGGCAGATGTGGCCCTGGCTCAATCACCCCCGGATTTCACCCGCGCCATTGATGAGCTGGAGAAAGCCAAGGGTTTCGAACCCAAGAATCCCGCCATCCACCAGCGTATTGGACGGACGTACCGGGACTACACCGAGCACTCACAACATCTCCTGTTGGCCGATTACGCTTACCAGAAGGCCGCGCTTCTCTCCGGCTGGCGGGGGGACATCGTAGAGGAGTGGGTGGAGATACTTCAGCAGAGTACGTCCGAGCGGCTGCTGGAACGGACTCGGGCTATACCCTGGGAGAAACGTCCCGCGGTCGTCTTCGCACGGCGGGCCGCTGCTCTGCTGGAGAAGGGGAACTACCACGGATCGTGGCACGAATGCGTCGATTATTTTTCCCAGTTTGGTTTCAGCCAGAGTGTCTATGGCACGGCTCGACTCGCAGCTTCCCACATCCCTCCCGTTGAACTTCTCATCTGGATGAGGGAGCGGCAGAATATAGAGAAACTACCCGCAGTACAGGCCATCGTGTGGGAGCGCAACGGCCAGCCTGAGAAGGCGGCCCTTTACTACGCTCACGCGTTGCGCGCAGCCTCGGAGGAGGACTAGGGGGCAGTTTCTGCAATGGGATGGACAGGCACGGTCAGGAGACCGGCCTGAGCTGGAGATAGGCATCGGAGGAGGATTAATGGTCAATTTTCTTCAACAGCGCCGGATAGAAAAGGACAGCGAGCGCTTCTGGGAGCTTATGGAGCAGGGGGAGATCCCAGCTGCGTTGGAGCACTACGAGACCTCTCTGGCCGATTATGGCGCGGATGTGGAGAAGCCCGTCCGTGCTGCTTACCATTTCCACCGTTGGCTCGCCCACCGGAGCGAGGACGATCTGCGTGCGGTGGAGATGCTGGCTTCGGGTGAGGCGGCCAACAGCCAGATAGCGCGCGCGGCCCACATCATGCGCCGCTTCAGGCGTGAGACGGAGCTGGGCAACGCCCTGCGCCAACGTAACCCAGACCTGCTGGTGGCGCCTCACGAGCAGGCGGATTTCCAGCTGGCAGAGCGGTTGGAAGATCTGACTTCCGCTGTCCTGGAGGTCTACCGGCTCCGGCAGAGACACGATAAAAGCGTCGTCGCTGCCCACATCCAGTGGGAGTTGCCGCCCGCCGCCGAATTGCCCTCCGAATTGTGGCGCGTCTGGAATCACCTGTATCTCTGGGCGGCCTGGAACCGGGGCCATTACGCGCACCTTCTGGACAATCCCACCATCCTGCAGTTATTGCCCCAGGATGAGCGTCGAGATTTCACGGAGGCAGCGATCTACGCCTGGGGCGACCATGCGCTTTCGTGGGGCGAGCGTATTACGGGCGCGCTTGCAGCACTGAGGCGAGCGCGGTCTCTGGCGAGAGAGGAACGTGTGCACTTCGGTCATCTGGCGTCCATGATCCTTCGTTGGGCGGTCAGGGCCCTGGAGGAGAAACGGGGCGACAACGTCATCGCCTGGCTCACGCACAATGAAGTTCAGGAAGTACTGACAGAATCGGCCGCCTCTTCGTGGGAACGCCAACTCATTCTTGCCCTGGCCTATTTCCAGAAGGGTAAGCATAACCTGGGGCAGGAGACGTTGCACTCCCTCATCGCCACGGAGCCGGGCCCAGAGATCAAGACCCAGGCCCGTTACCTGCACGCGCTCTCGCTGCTGGCCGAGACGAAGAGCTGGGAACGCTCCGGTGAGGGCAAGCAGGAGGGCGGCGACGTGCGACTGGAGACGATGTGGCGTAACCTCCGATCGAAGCTGGAGAGCGTCGCAGCGGAGCTGTCGGCGGCACCCACGTCTCTGGCCTGGCGCGGTGATCTGCTGATAGGTCTCATCGCCTATGTGGACAGCGAAGCGACCCCCACGCTGCCCCAACTGGAGAAATTCGGCGCCGCCGTTGAGCAGGTCGAAAGCCGCCAGGCCCGACGTAAGTTGGCGACCATCGAGGGCGAGCTCCTTACGCGCGCCCGTGCCACCGATGAGGCTGTCGAATACATCCGGCGTCGAGCCTACGCCGAATTGCGCGCTCTCCAGGATCAGGTCCTGGCCCCGCTGGGGGATGCTATTCCTGCACAGGTGCGGGCTGCCGTCTACATGACCCTGTGGGAGGGCGATCCCGGCTACGATCCCCTCCCGGATCTACAGCGCATCCCCCTGCCCGGTGGTGACGATCCTACGACGGCGCTCGTCACCGCCTGCATGGATCAGGTCCAGGCGGCGAAGACCATGGAACAGCTGGCCCATCTCCTTGGCCAGCCCAGGGTGCAGCAGGGGACGCAGGTCCCGGCCCTGACGCCCCTCTCCTTCGACGACGATGTCGCTGAGATGGGCTCTCTGGCCGTTGCCGTATTCCGGTTGCGCCAGGAGCTCTGGCAGCAGGCGCTATCCCAGCTTCCCCCGAGGGAGGAGGGAAGTCTCTCCACCGGGGAGGATGACGCTGCCCAGATGGCCGCCTACGTCCGTTTCTACGCAGGATGGAAGCTGGACGATCTTGACATCTGCCTCCAGAATGCCCCCAATCGTTTCCTGGAGCGGGCGCAAAAATGGCACACGGCCGTCGACGGGCGCCGTCTCCTCTCGGCCCTGGAGGAGGGCAAGGCCCCGGTTGTCCTGGAAGCACTCCACCTGAGCGACGGATCGGAGATGGCGGTTGAACACCTGATAGGCGCAACCGGCTGGTTGCTCCAGCACGACCGGGCGGAACAGGCACTGACGCTGTGCCGCATGGTGGAGGAAAATCTCCCGGAGGAGGGGCTGGAGAGCGATGTCCATCGCTGGCTACCTTTCCTACAGGGTATGGGGGCAGCCCAGGCTGGGCAGTTCACGACGGCCATCGACGCATTTGAACAGTATCTCTCCGGCCCCGCACCTTCGAACGTGGATTCGGCGACAGCCCGTCAACTTCAGGGACTGGCTCATCTCTTCAGACTGGATGCGGATCTGGCTCTCGTCAGCGTCAGTCAGGACGATCTTGCCACCCGCTGGCCTGCCGTGCGGCGTTCGCTGGCGGAACAGGCCGAAGCCCTACAGGAGACCCCGGAGCTGCAGGCTTACGGTGACCTCATCGGTGGGCTGGTCACTTACCTGACTGCCGATACCCTGGTCGATGAGGCCACCATCGAGCGATTACAGCGCGCGCGGCAGGCCCTGCACCTCAAACGCCATAGCCGGTTCCTGGAGGACGTCCTCGGGCGTCTCCGGTGGCGGCGGGAGATCCTGAATGATTTCTGGACAGGATTACACCAGGGCGATCTGAAGAAGAGCCGTGATATCTTCCTGAGGGAGATCAAGCCGGTCTTTGGTGACCGCGTGCCCTCGGCTATCCGTCTGGCTATGGTCATCGTGGATTGGGACACCGGTACCTATACCACCGAGGATCTGCTCCGGCGGTTGAGTATCCTGGAGCATGACGCACCGGATCTTAATCCCGAGATCATTGAGCAGGTCAGGGAGTACATTCAAGATGCTGACCGGACACGACGCTTCACAGAGCTCGTTCAGCGCAAGGACTACGATGCCATTATACAATTTGTGGAACAGAGCGAGTGGGCCAAGGGGATGACGGCCCCTGTGGCCATTGCGTTGTTGCACGCGTTGTACAAGAAGAAGCGCCATGAGGCTGCCAGGCGTTTTGGGAGCCAGATCACCGATAGACCCATCCAGGCAGGCTGGGTGCGGGATTATGGGTATCTCATCCTCGGTTATCTGTTGTACGATAACGAGGAGTACGATGAGGCGGCGGCGGCCTTCGAGAAGATCGGAGTGTCGGAGTTGCTGGGCAAACACAACACCGACCAATATTGGGCCGCTTCTCACTTTGCCCGGGGGTTGCAGTACCTGGAGGGAGATAAACGTGAGGAGGCCTTCGATAGTTTCCGGCGCTCTCTCTCCCACATGCAGGCGCGCGAGGAGAACGTGAGCCTGGCTCGACTCTTCATCTATTTCGGTTTGCAAAACCTGGAGGGGCGCAAAGGCAATCGGGCGCGCCAGGCTTTCACCTTGCTCAAGGAAAGCGTGGAGGGGTTGGAACCTTCGCCCGATGTTGTCAAGAGCAGCGTTCTGGGCGAGATGGGGTTACTGTTATGCGACGGATTGCTGGATGGTGAAGGCGACGGTCTCCCCACTGGGGAGGACTTCGTGCAATTGAGGGAACGAGTAAGTGAGCGGGAGGAGTTTCTACCCAAGGAGGAGCAACTTCTGATGAAGCACGCCCTGGGCAGGTTGGCTATCTGCCAGGAACTCCGCCACGAGCGGCGAACGTCCTCGCGACGGCACCGGACGAAAAAGGATCTGCGCGATTACGTATCGACCCAGGTGGAGGCGCTTGAAGCCCTGCCAGCCTTCCGGGGCGGACATGATCCGGTGATTCTGGTGGTGAAAGGTCTCATCCACACGCGCCTCAAGGACCGTCGCGACGTTGATCAGGCACTGGAGTACCTCACGGAAGCCGCCCGGTTGGGGCTCTCTACGCCTAAATTCAACGCACTCTTCCACGAGCTCACCGAATCCCGGCAGCGGGATCTGGAGAGCCGTTCCATCATCATCGATCTCTTTGACCTATATCTCCTCTCCGGGGCGCTTCCCCCGGCATTGAGGGAGCATCTGAGGCAGACGGGTGAGGTTGTGGAGTTATACCGTGCGCGCCGGGGATATATGCCGGAGGAAGTTGCCCGGAGCTACGTCAAGTCGCCGGTTGCCATCACTGAAGAACGTATTGAGCACCTCAAGAAGGTGGTCCAATCCTCGCCTCTTGCGGAGGACGATACGATCAAAGGGTTGCTGGACGAACTTGAGAAGAAACTGCAAGAATTACAGGGTGCTGAGGAAGCCCTCATGGCCCGAGAAAAGGATGTGATCACCGCTGTGGCGGGACAGATGGAGAAGAAAGACGTCGAGACGATCTGACGCAAAGGAGTTGAAAAATGGCACAGGAAATGACACACGAGGAATTACTAAAGGGTGTATTAGATCGAGTCGTGGAGAACAACAAGCGTCTTAGGCCCGGGACACCTATGGCTGAGCTCAAGGATGCCATCGAAGCATCGTTGGGTTCGCTGCCTCCCCTGGAATTCGAGGAATTCAGCCGATTAACAGAGGGGGACAAGGATTACT
>JBNGDR010000007.1:0-19766 GCA_049975685.1 Anaerolineae bacterium | reverse complement strand
CCACAATATTTAACATGCGTTCTATATCGGAGACGTCATGGAAAATTTTATTAGCCGTCGGATCAAGATACGCCGAGAGGAGCTGGGTCTGGTAGTTATCCTCAGCGTCCTACTCCTCATTAACTCTATCGCTGGAGAGATCTCAGGCATCATTTCCATCAGCAATTTCCTGGACACCAGCCCCGTCAACGGCATGCTCGCCGTCTGGCTGGCGGATATGGCCCTGATGTTGCTCATGACAGGGATCCAATCCCTCTTCATCGATCGTTTCGACCGTCTCACTATCATGCGTTGGATGACGCTGGCTTTCGTGATAGCTTTCATCATCCTGCGTCTGATGCTCACCTTCAACGCACCCGGGGCGATAAGTTACGCGCTTCTCTATCTACTCTCGACGCAACAGCTGATGGTCTTCCCCATCTTCTTCTGGATTCTGAGCAATGACGTCTTTGATATGCACCAGACCAAACGTCTCTTCCCCTTCATCGCCGGCTGGGGCTTCATCGGCAGCCTGCTGGGGACCCTCTTCGCAACCGTCCAGCCAGCCCTCTTCGCCCGGGCCAACGTCTCAGATACCGAGGTGCTGACCTTCAACGTCCTCCTCTACCTCTTGATCTATCTCGCGCTGCAACTGGGCTTTCGAAAGATCAAAATGCGCGAGACCGTCCAGCAGGTCGAGACGGTGCGCGAGACGCTGACCGAGGGTTGGAATTTCGTGCGCGAGGTGGCCTCCTTCCGCTACCTGATGTTCGCCATGGCGGCCCTGGCCATCTGCGACGTTATCATCGAATTTCGCTTCCTGGCCGTATCCGATGCCGTCTTCACCGATCCCGCCGCCTACCAGCGCTTCTACAGTATCTACCGGCTCATATATATCCTGGGCGCTTTCCTCGTCCAGACCTTCATCACAGCTGCTGCCATCAACAAGCTGGGTCTGAAACAGATCTTCCTCCTGATGCCCATAGCAACCCTCGCGAGCATCGGTGGTATGGCCTTCCTCCCCGGCCTCATCATCGCCACCGGAGGTCTGCTGGTAGAGAAGCTCGCGGCCTACGCGGTTGACGAGCCCGCCCGCAAGGCCTTTCAGGCACTCGTGCCCGAGGAACGCCGGGGGAGGGTGAGTATCTTCATGGATAGCTACCTCTACGCCGGTGGCAGCATCGCGGGCATACTGTTGACAGGGCTCATCACCCTTATCGGGAAAAGTCTAGGAGTCGAAAACTATTTCTACGCCTATCTGGCTTTGGGCGCGGTGGCGGCCGGTTTCGCTATCTGGGCCGTGTTCAAGATGCGTGCGGCCTACGATCAGAGTCTTTTCAACTGGCGCCTCAAGCGACGCCAGCGGCGATCCAGCATCCTCGATAAATTGGATTTTTAAAGCTACGGAGCCAAGCGTGAGAATCGGACTGACCTTCGATCTACAGGAAGAACACAGCACGGAGACGGGCGTTCCCGCTGACGCCTTCAGTGAGTTCGATACCGAGGAGAGCATCGCCTATCTGGAGGAGGCCCTGGCGTCCCTGGGATACGAGGTTCAGCGCATCGGTAATGTGCACAAGCTCGTTGCCTTCCTGGCACAGGATGATGACGTCGATATCATCTTCAACATGGCCGAAGGGATGCACGGACGCTCGCGGGAATCTCAGGTTCCGTGTCTTCTCGAAGCCCATCGTATTCCCTATGTTGGCTCTGACCCCCTGACATTGGCGTTATGCCTGGACAAGGCCATGGCCAAGACGGTATGGCGCGCCGCGGGCCTTCCCACGCCGGGCTTCGCCGTGATATCCCAACCCGAAGCTCTGCACGGCACCGACAACGGTCTTCCGCCTCTTCCCCTCTTCGTCAAACCTCTGCACGAGGGTACCTCCAAGGGTATCGGGCCCGAATCCGTTGTCCAGACTCGGGCGGCGCTGGAACAGCGGGTGGCCTGGATCGCTCGCACCTACAAACAACCCGCTCTCGTGGAGGCCTTTCTGCCGGGACGAGAATACTCGGTGGGCATATTGGGGAACAGAGCCCAGGCCTACGTCATCGGCGTAACCGAGATTCGGGAGCGATCGCGCTACGGCGTCGTCGGCTATGCCGAGAAGCAGCGGTGGGGCCACGATCTCGAAGGGGTTTTTCGCCCCGTAGAGCGCGGGCCGCTGTGGACACAATTGGCGACGCTGGCCCTGCGCGCCTACACCCTTGCCGGCTGCCGCGATCTGGGACGCGTCGATCTGCGCTGCGACGCCGAGGGCGCGCCTCAGATACTGGAGATCAACCCCATTGTGGGCCTCCATCCCACCGGCAGCGTCATGCCCATCATTGCAACTCAAGCGGGGATGAGCTTTGAGACCCTCATAGGTCGCATTGTCACCCACGCTATTGAGCGGTACGAGGAGGTTGGAAGCCATGTCTTCTAGAAGCGAAAAACCACTGGAGTGGTCCAGTTGGCACTCTCAGCTACAACATCGCATTACAACCCTGGAGCAACTTCGAGAATGGATCGACGTCACGCCGGCGGAGGAAGAGGCTGTCCGCGCCAGCGAAGGTCGCTCTCGCTGGAGCATCACCCCCTACTACGCCTCCCTTATGGATCGCGAGGATCCCTGGTGCCCCGTGCGCAGGCAGGCCGTGCCTTGGCCGGAGGAATTCGTGAAATATCCCTATGCCACGGTTGACCCGGTGGGTGATACCGTACACCGCAAAACCAATCGGGTGGTTCACAAGTATCCCGACCGGCTCATTCTCCTCGTCACGGAACAATGTCCCGTCTACTGCCGCCATTGCACCCGCAAATATCACACCGCGGACGTCGCCGGCAGTTACTTCGCAGAGGGTGAGGGCACCTCCTGGGAACCGGATTTCGAGTACATAGCCAGCCATCCTGAGGTTCGCGACGTCCTGTTGACGGGCGGCGATCCTCTCATATACTCCAACGATCGGTTGGACACCATCCTCACGCGCCTGCGGGCCATCCCGCACGTGGAGATCGTTCGCATCGGAAGCCGGACACCGGTCGTCCTTCCTCAGCGCATCACGCCGGAGTTATGCGAAATGCTCGAGAGCCACCACCCCATCTGGTTCAATACCCACTTCAACCACGCCAAGGAGATCACCGAGGAAGCCGCCGCGGCCTGCGACCGTCTCACACGTCACGGCATCGTCGTCCAGAACCAGAGCGTGCTTCTCAAGGGCATCAATGATGATCTGGAGACCATGCATCGCCTGCTCTCTCGATTGCTGGAGATCCGGGTGCGGCCCTATTATCTCTACCACTGTGATAACGCCATAGGTATCTCTCATTTCGTTACGACGTTGGAAGAGGGCCGGGCCTTGATGCGACAGTTGAAGGGCTTCTTCACCGGCTTCGGCGTCCCCGAGTACGTCCTGACAACCCCCCTGGGCAAGATTCCGCTGTGTGAGGAGTATCTCCACCGTGACAATAAGGGGTACTGGATCGATAATTATGAGGGGAAGACGATGCGACTCGACGAGTTCCTACCCTTTGGAGGGATGAAGACGGAAGGATGAAGGATGAATCAGTAGTTCAATCTTTAACACTGGATCAGACAAGGTGCCTGGTAGACTGCTCACTGATCCCTGTATTCATTAAGGAGTATTCTCAATGACTGAACAATCGACAGAAAGAGATCGACCTTTTATCAGCCTGCGCGTGAAGATCCTTCTGGGATTCACCATACTCTTCAGTGTGGTCTTCGCCGTCGCCTTCTACTGGTTCTTCAACTTCGCCACCAACATGGCCCTGGGCCAGATCGAAGAGGACATGGTGAACACGCTCTACGCCGGCATTGAGGGCATAGATGGGGACGATTTCGCCGCCCTGGCGGTCGCCGAAAAGAACGCCGAAGGGCTCAGCGACGACCCCCTCTACGATGAACACATGGATTGGCTGGAAACGCTGCATAATCTGGAACCCCGGGCCTACCCTTACACCTGGGTGCGCGGTGACGAGGAGGTGAAGAACGAGGTACTCTTCATCGGCGATATCCTCCGGATCACCGATCCAGAGAACGCCACCGTCCTCCGCGAGCCCTATATCAGCCAGGGCTCCATGATCACCGGAATGCTCGGCCTGTGGGAAGATCTGGAACCCTATCAGGACAAGTGGGGCTACTGGATCTCGGCCTACGCGCCTATAACCAACGACGACGACGAGATCGTCGGCGGCATGGGTATCGATTTCAAAGCAGACTACGTTAACCGGGTACAGGAGGCCATCAAAGATTCTGTCCTGGTCTCCTTCAGCGTGACCTACCTGGTCTTGTTCACCTTCGTCTATCTCATCGCCAACACCCTGACGCGACCCATCACCGATCTGACCAACGTGGCGCGGGAGGTAGCTGAGGGCAACTACAATCAAGACCTCACCGCCTTGTACAAGGGTAAACACGAGGATGAGGTACACGTACTGGCGGAGGTCTTCGCCCAGATGATCAGCAAGGTCCGGGCTCGTGAGGAAGGGCTCAAGCGTCAGGTGCAGAAACTGCGTATCCAGATCGATGAAGCGAAGAAAGCCCGTCAGGTAGCCGAGATCACAGAGTCTGATTACTTCCAGCAGCTGAGGACCAAGGCCAGGAAGCTACGCGAAGGTGGCGACGATGATGAATGATGATTGGTGAATGATGGATGCAGAAGTTGCGTAAGCGTTGATTTTCGACTACAATGTAAACACACGCGGGCTTCTTACCATGCTCTACCTTTTGCTTTTTCAGTCCGACCATTAATTTCAGGATCTCAACTCTGATTCACTGACAGGAGGAAAATATGTCAAGTATTGTGTCTATCCATTCCTTCCGGGGGGGGACGGGGAAATCCAATATCTCCGCCAACGTGGCCTCCCAGCTGGCTGCTATGGGGAACCGGGTTGGCGTCATTGACACCGACATCCAGTCCCCGGGCATCCACGTCCTCTTCGGCATGGACGAAGAGAAGATCGATAAATCCCTCAACGATTATCTGTGGGGCCGTTGCGCCATCGAGGAGACGGCCTACAACGTGAGCACCCGCATCGGTGCGGGTGAAGTATTGGTGATGGGAAGTGACATCTTCCTCATCCCTTCCAGCATCCGGGCTGGCGAGATCGCCCGTGTCCTGCGGGAGGGCTACGACGTGGGACTTCTCAACACGGGTTTCAGGGCCCTGACCGAGAAACTGAACCTGGACTACCTGATTATTGACACCCATCCCGGACTTAACGAGGAAACCCTCCTCTCCATCGCCATCTCCGACATACTCTTCATCATCCTGCGCCCTGACCAGCAGGACTTCCAGGGAACCGCCGTGACCGTCGACGTGGCCCGCAAATTGGAGGTCCCGGAGCTCTTCCTCATCGTTAACAAAGCCCTCACCTCCTACGATTTCAAAGATCTGCGCCAGCAGATCGAGACGGCCTACAGCAGTCCCGTCGCGGCTATCATCCCGCTCTCGGAGGATGTGGCACGCATGCAATCATCGGACATCTTCTCCCTACGCTTCCCCGACCACCCCGTCTCGGAAGAGATCCGCAAGGTAGCACGCCTCATCGAACAGAAGACCTAGGGGTCGGGCGATGATCTGTCACAAGTGCGGTCAGCAGGCCATGGGCATCTGCAAATTCTGCGGACGCGCGGTATGTGAGGAGCACTACACTACCGTCACACCCACCATGCTAGCCATGTATCTGGGGCGGGAAAATACACCCAAAGCGGTGGTGGTCTCCAACGTACTCTGGTGTGGGGAGTGTCAGCCCCAACCCGAGCCTATTGAGATTCCCGAGTTCTTCTAGGAGGCAAGGATGGGTATCTTCCAACATCTTCAGGACGAGATCGAAGACCGTGAAGGTCGTGAGGGTATCAGCCTGGCCGAATTGCTGGAACTCTCGCCCCCTCTGCGGCGATTGATGAACCGTATCACCCGCCATGGTCAGCTGACGGCCGAGCAGGCCGCGGAGGAAGTTGACATGGACGTGGACGATGTACGAGAAATGCTCGACGGTCTCGTGGGTAAAGGCTACCTCCTCCGTGAAGAACACGAGGAGGGCTGGGTCTACCTGATACGCTTTGCCCGCAAGCGGGGCGCTACTCTTCCACCCGGTATATGGTCAGCTCTCGGTCAGCGCACGAAGGAGAGCAAAGAAAAAGGTGAGGAGGACTGATCCCGGAGGTCGGCCATGAATCCTCTGCAACTGATACTGGCGGCTGCCATCTCAGTAGGTATCCCGCTGGTATTTCTCACCATCATCTACACTCTCGATCTCTACGCTTCGCGCACCTTCCGACTGGTGTTGATCAGCTTCGCCTGGGGTGCTATCGGCGGCGTGGGGCTTTCCTATCTCTTTAACAGCTACGTCGCCGTGCCCCTCATCCAACGCCTCAATCTCGACTATCTCTTCCTCTTCGTCCTCTTCGCCCCCTTCGCGGAGGAGCTCCTGAAGGCGGTATCCCTCATCTACATCTCGCGCCATCCAGACTTTACCTACTTCGTCGACGGGGCTATCTACGGCTTTGCGGCCGGTATCGGCTTCTCCATCACCGAAAACTTCCTCTACATCAGCCGCCATCCCCAGACGGCCGTTCCTCTCGCTCTCGTGCGCGCCTTCTCCACCTGTTTGATGCACGGTACCGCCGCCGGGCTGGTAGGGGCGGCCGTGGGCCGCTTCCGCTTCCAGCGGCGATCCAGTCGAGGCTTGGCGGTGGTAGTCGGAGCCATCACCGCTATCGGCCTGCACGCCGCCTTCAACGCCGTCTCCCAGATCGATCTGGTAAGTGATGCCCTGGTGACCCCCA
Organism: Anaerolineae bacterium; assembly: GCA_049975685.1. Taxonomy (GTDB): domain Bacteria; phylum Chloroflexota; class Anaerolineae; order B4-G1; family SLSP01; genus DAOTVC01. The sequence continues at coordinate 12,996 of JBNGDR010000007.1, read as the reverse complement.
TCGCCGTGGGTATTGGTCTGCTGGGCGTCGGTCTCATCGGCTATTTCATCAACCAGGGGCTTCAGGAAGAGGGCCAGTGGATGGTAGAGACGCTAGATCGCAAGATCAACGTATCCGCTGCCGAGGCCCGCGCGGCACGCTCCTTTGGCACTGTTGACGAGCTTCTGGAACCCATCGCCGAGCAATTCCCCGAAAAGGCCGAGCAGGTGGAGGCTCTGTTGCTGCGGCAGGCACAACTGGGGATCAAAAGCAAGGTGTTACAGAAGGTGGAGGCCCCGGCCACGCGACAGAAGCTTGAGCAGGATATCAAGACATTACGATCGGAAATGGAGGAGCTGCGCCATCAGATCGGCCCCTACGTCATGATCTATGTCCGCAGCGTCTTCCCCGAGGGTGCCTTCAACATCTGGAACAACCTGGAGCTCCTGGCTGCACGCCACGGCCCTGCCGACCTGCAACGCTGGGCCAAGATGCTCCAGCCCAAGGCGGACACAACGCCGGCACGTAGCATCTTTGATCGCATCGGGGCGGATAGGGATGAAGGATGAACGCGAATGGAGACCGTGGTCGGTAGATAACGGGCGGTAGACGACGGTTAACAATAAACGATAGTCAATAGACAGTCTGGGGAGGTTCAGTCGTAGGCGGGGTCGGGGGCAAACAGTAGAAAGGGAACACAGTGTCCTTCGTTGAACTCGAAGGCAAGGGATCTTCTCGGGCATCAACGTTGCCCCCATCCCTTGCCTCTTATCTTCCCCCAGATCTCGCCGTAGAGGTGCTGCGAGAGGACGCGCGCATGGGCCTCCTCCTGAACGCCCTCAACCACCTGCTCTCCATACGTTACCTCCTGGGAACCCACCTACCCCAATCTCTGGTGAAAGCAGTGGAGCAGGACCCCCGGCCCGGTGCCATCCAGGCACGCCGGATGCAGGGCAGTTTACTCTTCGCCGACGTGAGCGGCTTCACCGCTCTCTCCGAACACCTGGCCTCAAAGGGCCAACAGGGCATCGAGCAGCTCACCCAACTCCTGAACGACCACTTCGAGAGCATGGTGGAGATCCTCATTCACTCCGGCGGAGAACTCCTCAAGTACGCGGGTGACGCCCTCCTCGCCTACTTCCCCACCCTTGAAGGAGGACAGCAGGCACAGTGGGCAGTGCGGGCAGGGCATCGCATGCTGCGCGCCCTGGCTGCCCAGCCCTCCGATGACGTCGTCCTGCGTATGAAAGTAGGCATAGCCACAGGCCCCTTCTACGCCGCCAGTGTAGGCACCGCCCGCCGCATGGAGTACGTGATCCTGGGAGACGCCGTCAACCGAACTCTAGCCGCCGAGAAAGCTGCCGTCGCCGGGCAGGTAGTGGTAGACACCCCTACAACCACCTTTCTACCAAATATTCAGTGCGCAGCCGATCTCACGCCGGGATTTCATGAGACCCGCGTCATCGAGGAGAATCTGGGCGACTTTGAGATCCGCTCGGGAGGCAGACGGCGTCCCCGCAGCTCCGCCTCCTGGATGTCCGGGCGTGATGAGGTCATCTCGCAAATCCTGAAGACCCTCCAGCAGGTAGAAACCCTGGCTTCCTACCTGCCCACCGTTCTCGCTCAACGCATCATCGCCACCATCGATACACGACATCTGTCTGGCGAAAATCGTCCGGTAGCCGTTCTTTTCATCCATGCGCACGGCTTCGACGCGGACTCCGACTCTCATGAAAACACGGGTAAGCTGATTGCCCAGACCCTGAGCGACTATTTCAGAACCGTCCAACAGGTTGTTTCCCGATATGAGGGCGTGATCAGCCGGGTCGATCCCTATGCTGACGGCTCCAAGTTCCTCATCCTCTTCGGAGCCCCCGTGGCCCACGAAGATGATCCTCATCGCGCCGTGCGCGCAGCGCTGGAGATCGATGCTGGTCTCACTCATCTATATAGAAGCTGGCAACGTCTGTCCCATCCGCCTGAGGTACAACACCGCTTCGGCATCACCTACGGCCCCACCTTCGCCGGTCAGGTAGGCACCTCCACCCATCGCGAGTACACCGTCATGGGCGACGACGTCAACCTTGCCGCTCGCCTCATGGGCTCCGCAAAGCCCAGACAGATCCTGGTTTCGGAGACGGTGCGCAGCGCGGTGGGCGCTCATATTCACTTCAAGGCCCTTCCGAGGATACAGGTGCGGGGCAAGGAAGCGCCTATCAGCGTCTGGCAGGTGGAGGCGCTACGCGATGACCGGTTGGTCAACCGGCTGCAGAGCCGTGGCCCCCTCATCGGGCGCGAAGCCGATTGGGAACGAGCCGTCGCGATTCTAAACGGGGTTCTCGCTGGGGAGGGTGCCCGGCTCATCTTCCGAGGTGAGGCGGGCATAGGCAAAAGTCATCTAGCAGACACTCTGGCAAAGCTGGCCCTCAAACGCGGCGCGCGCGTATTCCCGACAGCAAGCACCGCTTACCTGACGGGCACACCTTACACGCCCTGGGCAACGCTACTAAAAACCATAGCCGCCATAGAGAACGGCGACTCTCAGCACGTTCGTAGTAACAAATTGGAGGAGATGCTGAGATCCCTGGGAAGGTCTGCAGATGCTCCACTCTTCTTCAACCTCCTCGGTTTTCAACGTCGTGACGACGCCCTGAGCCCGGTGAGAACAAGGATCACGGCGCCGGCCGAGACCCCTGGCAGGAGAGCAGGCCCCAATCTCTTCAATCAGTTGGGCCGCGCCGCCAGCCGGGCAACCGAACAAGGACCCAATCTCTGGGATCTGGCGCGCCAGCGGTGGGCAGAGCCACAACAGGCAAGTTGGCAGCGGCTACAGGATCGGGTAACGAGCAGGGAAAGAGAGCGCCTCTTTGAGGCTATTATTGGTTTCCTCAAGACCCTTGCCGATCAGGGGCCTCTGGTTCTCATCTTCGAAGATGCCCAGTGGATGGACCAGGCCTCACGCGACCTGCTGGAAGTTGCGGTCAACCGGCTGGCTGACGCGCCCCTGCTTCTGCTGGAGGTGGAACGCAGCCTGGAAAGAAAGGGGCGAAACGTCCTCTTCCTCGAACCCCTCACGTTGGAAGGCACGCGCGCCCTCGTCGAGCGGTTACTTCACGATGTACCTACCCCGTGCCCTCCAGAGGAACTATCTGAAGCCCTGCACCGCCTTACCCACGGTAATCCACTCTTCATTGAGGAGGTCATACGCTGGCTCCAACGCACAGAATGGTCCCAGCTGGACCGCCTGGACACAGCACTCCGTTCCTCCAGCATGCTACAGGAGCTGGTCATCAGCCGGCTGGACACCCTACCCTACGACGTCGGGGAGGTAGCACGCGCCGCTGCTGTCGCGGGAAACGCTATAACCAGGGGAGAGATCGAATCTATCCTCGATCTCTCCCAAAGTGCTCTGAGCAAAGCTCTGCAGCAACTAGAGGAAGAGGGATGGTTGTTACCAGTAGACCAGGGTTACCTTTTCCGACAGCCCCTGGTACGCGAGATGATCTACGACAGTCTACCGCGTGCACGAAGGCGCAAGACCCACGCGCAGCTGGCCGCCCACCTGGAAACCCGGACCCAGCAAGCAGGGGATCGCGTCGAGATGCTGGCCCATCACTATGCCCGTGCGGGTGATCACGAATCTGCAACCACACACCTCCTTACCGCGGGGCTTGAGGCCGAGGAGCGAGGGGCCTATGAGCGCGCACACGCTTACTATGAGCAGGCCCTGAAACAAGCGCGAGCGGGTGAAGCTTCAGCGAAAGCTTACGAAAGCCAGGGGGACGCCGCTCTGTTGATGGGCGATCTCACATCGGCTGAGACCGCCTATCGGGCGGCCCGAAAGGAGAACGCGGCTAAAACCCGCCTGCTCATCAAGCAAGTCGTGGTACACTACAGTCAGGCCCAGGTCCATTATCGTGAGGGCCACGTGGAGGCAACTCAGAAACTACTCGAGAAGGCCCGGATGTTGTTGAATGAGGGAGATCTGGAGACCGCCGTGACCGCAGGTGTGCAACAGGCGATAGATAGGGTGAAGCAGAACAGTGAAGAGCCCTGGCCCATCCTGGGCTGGCAACGCTGTGAGGGCACCTTTCACGTCGCCCTGCTACCACCGGAGTCATGAGAGATTCAAGCAGACGACCCTGATTCCCGCGCAACCGCCCCCGGCACGGGGGCTGGGAGCGCAAAGAAGGGAAATTGTGTTTTTACGAACCCTAAGGATTTTCGGAAGGCGAAAGGGAGAAACCTATGGCTTACAAGACGTTGTTTGAAGATGTCACGCTCTTCGAGAAACTCTCCGATAAGGCTCAAGCGGAGCTGGCGACCCTGTTATATACGCGACACCTGGATGCGGGCGAGATACTTTTCCATCGGGGCGATCCGGGTGATGAACTGTTCATCATTCAGGAAGGGCGACTGGCCCTCTTTGCATCTCAAGAGGAAGAGACGGGCGACGACGAGAGCGCCATCCGCATCCTGGGCCCAGGTGAGGTCCTGGGAGAGATGGCCCTCATTGATGGGGCGCCGCGCTCCCTGAGTGCGCGGGCTATAGAGCCCACCACGCTCCAGGTGCTGAGCGGTGACGATTTCCGCGACCTGTTACGCCGCTCACCCGAGGTTGCCTTTGCCGTCATGTCGGGGCTCAACGAGCGCATCCGCTATACAACCACCTTCCTTACCGAGGTGCGAAAGTGGGTACAACGGGTCGCGGAAGGGGAGTACGACCGCCAAATTGAGCCCGGTAGTTCCTATGACGATCCCTCCATCGCCGAACTGGCGGCTGAGTTTGCCCAGATGGCAGCTCGGGTCCAGCAGCGCGAGGAAGCTCTCCAGCAAGAGGTGGAACGACTGCAGTTGCGCATCAAAATCGACGAGGACAAGAAGAAGCGCCAGGTGGAGGAGATCACCGGCAGCGATTACTTCCAGCTTCTCAAACTCCAGGCGCAGGCCATGCGGCGTCAGGGCGAGGAGTAACCTAACCTGAGTGCAAACGCCCAGAGGTGAAGACATGACATCCCAGAAACGATCTACCGAGAGCGATCCTCAAACACCTGGCCTTTTCCAGGATCTCATCATGGGCGCCGCCGATCCCGTTGGCTGGGGGCCCTCCTTCATGGAACGGCTGAGCGATGCCGACCGCCAATTGCTCCAGCAGAGCCTCACGCACAAGGTATACCCCCCGGGTGGGCTGGTCTTTGCCGAAGGACATGCGAGCAACACCCTCGCCGTTGTGTGGCAAGGACAGGTGGCGGTCGTCAAGGAAGAGGACGACACCTTTACCCTCCTCGCTTATCGAGGACCCGGGGAGATCGTCGGTGAGATGGGGGCCATGACGGGACGTCCCCGCTCAGCGACGGTCATCGCCACCAGGGAGACCGAACTCCTCGTCGCAGAAGGACAAGAATTCCGCCGCCTGATACAGGAACATCCCAGCATCAGCGAAGCCATCCTTGACGTACTGACCGCTCGCCTGCAGGCCGCGGACGAAGCGCGCAGTGAGTTAAGTTGTGAAGAGAATCTGCTGGGCCAGCGACTGGAGCGCGCAGCCGAGGAAATGGATGCCATGAACCAGTTGGCGCGCTTGAGACAGGAAGCCTTTGATCTCATCGTTCACGATATGCGCAATCCCCTCGCCGTGCTACAGACCTCCCTGCAGATGTTGCGCATCGCCCTGGGTGTGAAACTAAGCGGTGATATGGAGGACTATCTATCCCTGGCCCAGAACAGCACGAGCAAAGTGTTGGGGATGGTAGAGACGCTTCTGGAAGCGGCTCGCCAGGAGGCCGCCGGCGTTGATTTGACATTGGAACCCTTCAACCTGGAGGAATTATTAAGATCTGAGATCCACAAAGCCCAATCCGCCGCCCGTGAGCTAAATCAGAAACTGGAGATTAAGATCAAGACATCCCTGCCACCCCTTAGCGCGGACAAGGCTTTGCTGCAACGAGTCGTCACCAACCTGCTCGACAACGCCATAGCCTACACACCACGTGATGGGCATATCACCGTTGAGGTCGAAACCTCAAACGATGAAATGCGGGTTAGCGTGGTGGACACGGGGCCCGGCGTCCCGCGCGCGTACCGGGAGAGGATCTTCCAGCGCTTTGTCAAAGTCCCCGAGATAAAGGGGCACCGGCGGGGCTTCGGCCTCGGCCTTTACTTCTGCCAGCGGGTGATCAAGGCTCATGGGGGGCGTATCTGGGTAGAGGATGGCTACGATGGTCTAGGAAGTCGCTTCACCTTCGCTTTACCTCTGTCGCGCGAAAAGGAGAATACCTGAAATGCAATGTCACGCTTGTGGAACGTCCAATCCCGCGCAAGCCCGCTTCTGCCTTCATTGCGGCGCACGACTTATCGACGGTCAAGTCTGTAACGCCTGTTTCACACTGCTACCACCCCAGGCCCGCTACTGTACCTATTGCGGGGCCTTTGTAGGCGGGCCGGTCAGGCGACCCGCATCGACCAGGTCTGGAGAACTTGAGAGAGCGGCTACAGTTGAGGGTCCGCCCGCGTCCAGAACGCCCGGGGACGTTTCTGGCGCTGCCACACAAATTCAAGAAGAGGCGGCTCCCTCTGGTGCTGAGCCATCCGGCACAGCCCCACAGAGCACGACGGAGAGGACTGCACCCAAGGTCAGGCCCATCACGTCGAGAACTCAACTTCCTCCCCCCCATCCTCTGCAAGAGATGTTACCTTCGCTGGCACGCTACCTGCCCGCCACCCTACACGAACCTCTGGAACGCAAACCAACAGAACGCAACCTACGCGAAGCCCGTAACCACCTGGCCGATCTCCTTATCACCTCCCAGACCTACCTACCCTATCCCGTCGTGCAGGCTCCGCAACCTGCCGGAGAACCTCGGGGAAGCATGTACCGGGGGACCTTTCTCTTTGTCGACGTCTCCGGCTTCACGCCCCTCTCCGAGCTCTTGAGCAAATTCGGCAAAGCGGGCGCCGAGCGTATCACGGAGATCATTAACGGACTCTTTCACCGGTTGGTCACCGTACTCTTTGACCACGGTGGGGTGCTACTCAAGTTCGGGGGTGACGCTCTCCTGGGCCTTTTCGCCGCCGAGAGTGACGACGAGATGATCGACGCCGCGCTGAGGGCGATCCAGGCCGCTCACGCCATGCAGGCGGAGATGGAGGCCTTCCGCGCCATCGAAGTGGCAGGACAAACGAGGGCTCTGCGCATAAAGTGTGGGCTCTCCTCCGGCTCGTACTTTGCAGCCCATATCGGCACCCCGCGCAGCATGGCCTACGTGACCACGGGACACACCGTGAACCGCGCCGATCAGGCCGAAGGACACGCCGAGCCGGGTGATGTCGTGGCCGCGGCCTCTACTCTCGCACTTCTTAACCAAGGCGCAAAGAGCGGCGTCACTGTGGAAAAGGCCGGAGAAGGCTTTCATCGTGTGTTGAGTGTACCACCGCTAGAGAGCCCTCTCCCGCGTCTGTCTGTAGCCGCCCTACCCGAGGGTGAGACCCAGGCACAGATCACCTATCTCGTCGAAAAGATGGACCGCCTGGCCCCCTACCTGGCCGCCGAACTCCTGCCCCGCCTCGTCACCAATCCCCAGGAGGTGAGCATCACACCCGGTCACCGTCCGGTGACCGTCACCTTCGCCAATTACGTCGGCGTGAGTGACCTCATCGACGACCTGGGCAACAAGCGCCCCGATCTCATCACCCACCACCTCAACGATTACTTCGTCCACATGGCAAAGGTGGTGGAACACTACGAGGGAACGCTGGCCCGCATGGATCAATACTCGGTGGGGGATCGGCTGGTCATCTTCTTCGGTGCCCCCCGCGTCCACGAGGACGACCCGGTGAGGGCTATCTACACCGCTCTCGCCATGCAGGAAACAACGCGCAAGCACTTCGCTGCCCTCCAGACGTCGGAGGGAATCTATCGCTTCCGCCAGCGCGTGGGCATCAACACCGGCTATCTCTTCGCAGGCAACGTCGGCGCCCCTCAGTTACGCCAGGAGTACACGTTGATGGGCGATGCCATCAACATGGCAGCCCGCCTCATGTCCAAGGCCGACTGGCAGCAGATCCTCGTCAGCCGCAATACGCAGCACCACGTCGCGCCCTTCTTCGAGATGCGCGATCGGGGCGAACTGAAGGTCAAGGGCAAGGAAATCCTCATCCCTACCTTCGAGGTCGTGGGACGTCGCCAGGAAATCGGGCGGACCCGAGGCCTGGATACCGGGGAATCCCCCCTCATTGGACGAGAAGAAGCTTTGGAGACATTGACCCGGCAGCTCCAGGCTCTCCTCGACGGGCGGGGACAGATCATCTCCGTGATGGGTGACAGCGGGCTGGGCAAGTCGCGGCTGATACGGGAGTTAAGGCAGCGTCTGCCCCAGGGCGAGGAGCTGCTATGGCTTTCGGGCCAGGCTCTATCCTTCAGCGAACAGACTGCTTACTGGTTGGTAGCCCAGATAGTGCTGGGAGCGCTGGAATTATCGCCGGATGCCACCGATGACGACGTCCTATACGTCCTCTGGGAGCGTGGTGAAGCGCTGCTGGGACGCGAGACAGCCCGCGAGGCGATTCCCTTCCTGGCCCATCTGCTGGATCTCGAACTGGAAGGAGAGTGGGCCGACTGGGTAGTGGATCTCGATGCCCAGGTCCGCCAGAAACAGACCTTCTGGGCGGCGCGCGCTTTCTTCGGCGCCCTCGCCCGTGAGCGGCCCATCGTGTTGGCCCTCGATGACCTTCACTGGGCCGACGAGGCCTCCCTATCGTTGCTGGAAGATCTCTTGAACGTCACCGATCAAGCGCCTCTGATGTTTTGTCTCGCCTTCCGGGCACGGCGCGATAAGGGTTGCTGGCGGCTGCGAGACCGGGCAGCGGCGGCCTTTCCCCATCGCTACACGGAAATAACCCTGAAACCTCTAGAGAAATCCGAAAGCCAGGAACTGCTCCGGGCCCTCCTGCCCGGTGCAAAATTCCAGCCTTCCACGGAGACGGAAATCCTGGACAAAACCGCCGGCAATCCCTTCTACCTGGAAGAGGTCGTGCGTTCCCTGATCGAAAGTGAAGCCGTGGTGCCCGTCACCACCCACGAAGAGGATCTTGACGCCATCGCCTCCTTTGCCCGAGCACTCACTGGAGACAAAACCGCGCCAGCCACCGCCCCGAAGCGTTGGGAGGTGACGTCGATGATCGAGGAGATCGACGTGCCTGATACCCTTCAGGCCGCCATCCTGGCCCGCATCGACCGTCTCACCGAGGACACACGTCAGGCGTTACAGATGGCTTCGGTGATCGGGCGACGCTTCGAGATGGATCTGCTGCGCAATCTTTCGGAGGCTCACGAAGAGATAAACCTATGGGTCGCACAATTGGAGCGCAACGACCTTGTGCGACCTGCCGGCACGGATGGCCCATACACCTATACCTTCCCCGATGCCCTGGTGCAAGAGGTGGCCTACGAGAGCCTCCTCGTCCAACGCCGACAACAATTCCATCGCCGTATAGGCGAGACTCTGGAGGCTCTCTACGGCGAGCAACCCGAGGGGAAGAGCGAGCTGCTGGCCTATCACTTCGGGCGCAGTGACGATGAGGAAAAAGCCATCCATTACCTGGAACTGGCTGCCGATGAAGCCCGAAACAAGTTCGCCAACGAAACCGCCATCACTCATTACACGGCTGTGCTGGAGCGAATCGACGATACGGAAGACTGGGAGAAGGCCTTCGACCTGCTGGCCCGCCGCCAGGAGATCTACGGATTGGTGGGCCGCCAGCAAGAGCGTCAGGCCGATCTGGAGCGTATGTTGGCCCTTGCCAAAGCCCACGACGATGCCGGTCGGCGCTCCGACGCTCTAAATGCCCTTGCCGAGCTCTACCAATGGACAGGACGTTACACCGAGGCAAAGGAGACGGCGCAGGCAGCTCTGCGCCTGAAACAGGAGTTGGAGGACGAGGCGGGAGAGGCAAAGGCCCTCAATCTTCTGGGCGTACTACACTATTACCGGGGAGATTATGAGGACGCCAGGAAGCCCCTGGAGCAGGCCGTGGCCCTCCGCCACAAAGTGGGCGATCAAGCGGGTGAGACCTGGAGCCTCATGTACCTCTACATGATGCACTTCATGCGCGGGGAGTACGATCAGGCCGTAGAATATAACCAGCACGCCCTTGATCTTTCAAGAGAACGCCAGGATTGGTTTCAGACGGGCATTCACCTGACAAACGCCGCACGTATCTCCCTGCGGCTGGGGAGATACGAAGAGGCAGCAGCGCAATTCCAAGAGTCGCTGACGTTAAAGCACCGGGTGGGGGATCAGGTGGGACAGGGGTTTGCCCTCTACGGTCTGGGACTTACCCAAACCTACCTTGGGCACTATTCTGAAGCAGAGGAGAAGTTACAGGCCTCACTGGAATTACGACAGCGCATCGACAACGAGCGCGGCGTGGGCTACTCTTTTCATGGGTTGGGGCGACTGGCCCTGGCAAGAGATGAAATCAACGACAGGGAAACAGCCCGCCGCTATTTCACCCGGGCCTACGACGTAGACTCCCGTCTGGAGCTCAAGGCTGAGACCGTCGCCGACCTTTCCTTCCTCGCCATCGCTCACCTGAAACTTGGAGAGGAAGAGCAGGCACTGGCAACGTCGCAGCAGGCCCTGGAGTTACTCGCCGAGCAGGGTGATGTACCCGAGGTCCAGCAGATCTATTGGAATCATTACCAGGTGCTCAAGGCCCTGGGTCATTCCGATGCCGACGAGTACTTGCACCAGGCCCATGCGGCTGTGATGGAACAGGCGGAACGTATCGGTGACGAAGAGCTGCGTCACACCTTCCTGGAGAGCGTGGAGGTGAACCGAGAGATAATAAGGATGAAGGGTGAAGAATAAACGATAGAACGAATAAACGATAGAACGAATCAACGATAAAAGGATGTGAGGTTCACGAGGGACAACGGAGCGCACCCGAGGTTAGCGCAGCGACCAGTCCGGCGTCGTCCTCGGGAATCTCATCGATCACGTTGTAGTAGGTGCCAATATCGCTTACGTGGTGCGCGTCGGAATTACAGAGTAAGACCAGATCCAGCTCCGATGCCAGATCCCGGATGCGGGAGGCGGCGCGCTTCGGCGTGTTATGAGAGCGAAGCTCGGCACCGTGGGGTGGCAACCTCATGAAGTCGAGGTGGAGGCGACGGCGAAAGCGGTAGGGGTGTGCCAACGCCAGGAAGCCCTGCCGCGCCTCAACAAAGTCGTGCAATTCATGGTAGGTCCAGTTACCATCCTCCAGCGCCGGATCCTGGACACCAAAGACAAGGATGTGTTCCAATCCCAGACTCACCTCGATGCCCCCAAAGACGCGGAAGGGTGCGTAACGCACATTCAGCGTCGTCAAACGGGCCCTGGGCACCAGACGGTCGTGATCGGTGAAGACCAGGGCGTCCAATCCGGCCGTGATGGCTGCCTGGATCATCTCTTCCTCGGAGGAACGACTGCAAAAGGAACGCTCCTGTGCATGTACGTGCATATCGATTTTCATAGTTCTCCTCACTCCGCTCAAGTGTAACATGGGACTGGATAAGGGTAAAGTCGAAACTGGCCAATCGACCAGGCCAAAACCGGACAACAGGTTGATCACGACAACGACGAAACCCGGTATCCTTGGAGTACCAATTTGACCGAGAGGAAAACACGGTATGGAAAAGAAGCCTCGATTGCTGACCGGCCCTCTGATAATGTTCATATGCACCATGGTGCTCGCGAACATTGCATCGCGCATGTACCACCCGTTGCTGGCCCTTTACCTCCAATCGCTCGGAGCGAACGTGGAAGAGGTAGGGCTCTTCTTCACCCTGGGCTCTCTCGCCCCTCTGGCCTTTCAAATCCTGGGTGGCTGGCTCTCCGACTCGTTGGGGCGCCTACAGGCCGTCGCTATCGGGAGCACGGCAGGGTTTCTGGGCATGCTCGTCTATCTTTTCGCTCCGTCGTGGCACTGGCTGCTGCTGGCGACGGTCACGGGTTCGTTGGCCGGCGCCTTCGTCGCTCCCAGCTTCCAGGCCTTCATCGCCGAGCAAGCCAGCGAGGAGACTTTGGGACGGGTCTATGGCCTCAGCGAGAGCATCTTTATGATTGTCGGCATTGTCGGGCCGCCGTTGGGCGGTTTCCTCGCCGATCATTATGGCTTCAGGACCATGTTCATCGTCGCCATCACCCTTTACGGCGCGGCAACCCTCCTGCGTCTCTGGATGGCACGTGAAGCCCGACGCAAGAAAAAGGGCACACCCTCATCAAAGCCCAGCTTCGGAGCGCTGAAGGCCGACATGGGGACCATGCTGGGCCTGGTGCTCGGCGGCGGGCTCCTGACCTGGATCCTCATCTCCGACGGGGTGCGCGACGTGACCTATCGACTGGCCTTCGAGATGGAATCGCTCTACCTGCAAGACATCATTGGCCTGACCAAGACGCAGATCGGCTGGCTCATCTCCGCTTCCAGCCTGACCACGGCCCTGCTGATGAGCGCGGCGGGCGCCCTCTCCGATAAACGGGGAGAACGTGTGGGCATCGTCGGGGGCTTCGCCATCATCGCCACGGGTCTGCTCGTCTTCCTGAAGAGCACCACCTTCGTGGGCTGTCTGGTCGCGTGGATACTCTTCGGGGTTGGCTCGGCCCTTATCGCGCCCGCATACAATGCCCTCATCTCCAAAGCCGTACCGAAGTCGCTGCGCGGGACGGCCTTTGGGCTCTTCACCACCAGTATCAGCTTTCTATCACTGCCTGCGCCCTACGCCGGCGCGCTCCTGTGGAACCGTTTCAGTCCACAGGTACCCTTCTACCTACCCATCATCGCAACCGTCATCCTCTTGCCCATCATGTGGGTGAAATTCAAGCTGCCTGAGAAACAACCCAAGGCCTGCACAGGTTGTCTCGAACCGGCCCTGGGGACCGAGTAGCCGGTCAGACCTGTCCCCTCCTCACCAATGGCAACCTTGACAACCCCGGCTTATCCTTTAGAATGCCGGGGTTTTGTCAGAAAGTCGCCGGA